>JADCJJ010000173.1 GCA_020247085.1 Myxococcaceae bacterium
AGAACAAGACCATCCACACACACCAGCCGAGTCCGACCAGGGCGAGGGCGACCAGCACGACAGCCGGCTCACGCTCCGAGACGGCGTCGGCCAACAGGCGACGCGGAGCAACCAGGTCGAGCCTCAACCGGGCGACGAGCGCGAGCGGGTGGACCCGCTCGATGGCCCACGCTACCGCGACGACCGAAAGAGACGCGGACGTGAAGAACAACGACGTCGCCGTGAAGGGGCGGGCGAGATCGGCCAGCTGGAACGACAGCACCATCAACGCCGCGAACGAGAGCAGCCAGAACAGCAGCCGGTCGAACAGGCCGCGGCCCTCGAAGACGCGCGCAGCAAAAGCCCACGCTCCGAAGAGCGGAATGAGGGTGGCTCCGACGAGCCACAGTGCGCGGAGCACGTCGATCATCGCGCGCCCGTATACACGAGCGTCGTCAGCGCGCGCGGGTCATCGCCAGGAGCGACATGCCGAAGGGGATGCTCCGGCGCGTCACCACGTGGCGCTCGGCTGAGAAGAGCCGGGTCAGCAGGCCGTTGGCGATACCCTGGCTCGCCTCGAGCTCGGGCTGGGTCGGGTTCCCCGGGAACACGCGGCGCGCGAGCCGGACTGCCGCGACAGCCGGAAACAGAAGTGTGTTGTAGTAGCTCCAGAAATCCACCGTCAGGCCGGCCTGGCTCAGCTGGGTCGTGAGCGTGCGCAGGTCGTAGCGGAGCCGATGCTGGTTCTGTTCGTCATGCACACTCCAGAGAAACTGGAAGGCCGGCACGGTGACGAGCAGCCGGCCCCCGGGGGCCAGCCGGGCGCGGAGTTCACTGAGCGCCGAGACGGGCTCGTCGAGGTGTTCGAGCACGTCGAACAGGGTGATGACGTCGAACATCGGCTCCGGCTCGAGGCCCAGGCCTCGCAGCGTCCCCAGACTGACGTGGGCCGACGTCCCGACCCGGCGCCGCGCGGCCTCGAGGGCGAGTGGCGAGGCCTCGACGCCCCACACCGTACCGAACTCGGTGAGCATCGCGATGTTCGGGCCGGTACCTCACCCGGCGTCGAGAATCCGACGCTCGGAACCGTTCTTCGGCAGGTGCCTGCGGAGGGTCTCGCGAAAGATCGCGCGCCACCCGACGAGCCACCAGTATCGATCGGAGAGCTCGTCATGCGCGGTGTGGATTGCGTCGTGCATGGCTACGACCCGGTGCACCCGACTGAAAACCAGGCAACGAAGGAGACCACCCGCGCTTTGGACGACATTCGCGCAGCATAGGGGGGGCTGGCAGGAGCGGACCAAGGACCGGCACAGGCCCGTGTTGAGGCACCGGCCCACGCGATGATCGCCACCCGCCGAGCATGGACGTATACGGCCTGCCCCATGACCTTCGACCGCCGCCTGACGGGACTGTGCTTTGCGCTGGTTGCGTTCGCGCTGGGCCAGGGCGTTCTGGTCGCGAACGGAAACCTCCACCCCGTCTCGATCACGTCGCTGACCGTGGCCTGCATCGCCGCGTTCCTCGCAGTGGTGGTTCGGCTGCCGAGCCACTTCGAGTTCCCCTTCGAGCGCGCGGTGCTGGTCCTGCTGACGGGAGCGTTCGCTCATCAGCTCTACCAGCTCGTCATCACCCCGCCCGGAATCTACCTGCAGGTGCGCAGCCTCAACGACCTCGCCCCGTTCTACGTCGGGTTGGCCCTGGCCGGTCTCAGCGTGGGCTTGTCGCTGTCCTCTCGGCCGCTGTTGGGGGCGGCCACGCCCGTGCTCATGGTGTCGGCGTTCGTCTTCCTCGGAACCTGGATGATCAAGACCTCGCCCAGTCCGCACATCGACGTCTTCGTCTTCTTGAAGGACGCCTCGACCGAGCTCCTCTCGGGCAAGAACCCCTGGGCGATGACCTTCCCCGACATCTACGGCAACTCGCCCTTCTACGGCGAAGGGGTCTCGGTGAACGGCCGCGTGATGTCCGGCATCCCGTACTTCCCGCTCTCGCTCCTGTTGGTGCTCCCCGGGCACCTCCTGGGCGACGTGCGCTACGCCCTGGTGGCGGCCTCGGCGCTGGCGGCGCTGCTCCTCATGTACGCGCGGCCCTCGCCGATGGCGCGCCTCATGGCGGCGGTGTACCTCTTCCACCCGCGTTCCTTCTTCGTCGTCGAACAGGCGTGGACCGACCCGCAGGTCGTCTTCGGCCTCGCCGCGGTCGTCTTCGTGGCCACTCGCTTCCCGAAGGCGCTCCCGTACGTCTTCGGGCTCTTCCTCGCGAGCAAGCAGTACCTCGTCTTCGCGGTGCCGGCCGGGCTGCTCCTCTTCGAGCAGAAGCCCACGCGTCAGGAGCTGGTGCGCTTCTTCGGCATCGCCTTCGGCGTGGGCGCGCTCGTCACCGTGCCCTTCTTCCTCTGGAACCCCGGCGCCTTCTGGTTCTCGGTGGTGAAGCTGCAGACGATTCAGCCCTTCCGCACCGAGTCGATGAGCTTCCTCGCGTGGTGGGTGCAGCAGGGCCACGACAAGCCGTCGACGGCGTGGGCGTTCCTCCTCGCGGCGCTGGTGGTGGGCCTGGGCGTGTGGCGCCTGCCGAAGGGGCCGGCGAGCTTCGCGGCCACCGTCGCCGCCTCGTTGCTCGTCTTCTTCGCCTTCAACAAGCAGGCGTTCTGCAACTACTACGCGTTCGTCATCGGCGCGGCGGCGATCGCGGCGGGCGCCAACCGGTCGAACTCGGCCGACGAGGTCGACGCGTGACGCCTGCGCCGAAGTGGGTGGCGCTCGTGGGCGCGGCCTTCTTCGCCACGTGGGGCCTGTGGAGCCTCTCGGTCGCCTGGAACCTCCCGCTCGATTACTGGGACGCGTACGACTACCTCGTCAACGCGCGGTACTTCGCCGGCCACGACATGGCGCGCCTGGGCCAGGCGTACCGGGCGGAGCGAGGCCCCGGCATCTCGCTCCTCGTCGCGCCGCTGCTGTGGCTCGGCTACGCGCCCGGGCAGCGGGGCACGGCGGGCCTGGTGCACCTCGTCCCCTGGGCGATGGGCGTGCTGGGCGTCGTGCTGCTGGTGCGCTCGCTGCTTCCACGCGTGGGGCTCGGTCTGGCGCTGCTGGCGGGCGCGCTCCTGGTGCTCAACCCCCTCATGCTGCACTACCTGCCGTTCGTGATGGCCGACGTGGCGTCGATGACGCTCACGCTCGCGGTCTTCACGCTGGTCGAGCGGTTGTCGGAGCGCCCGTCGTGGCCGCTCGTTCCCGTGCTGGCCGTCGTCACCGGCCTGGGGCTGTCGACGAAGTACCCGCTCGGTGCGCTGGGCGTGGTGGTGCCGGTGGCGAACGCGCTGTGGGTGCTGCTGGGCGAGGGGCGGCCGTCGGGCCTCAAGGCGAAGGCGCTGGCGCTCGTTCACCCGAAGGTGGCGCTGGGCCTGGGCGGCGGGCTGGGCGTCGCGTTCGTCATTCACGGCGTCATCGGTCGCACATTCCTCGGGCGCGAGGGGAGCTTCTGGGACGCGGCGGTGGGCGGCTTTGCGCAGGCATGGGCCAGTGCAGGCGGCCCGCGGGAGACCGACCCGTGGTTCGAGATCCCCGTGGCGTTGTGGGGCACCTTCGGCGCGGCGGTCATCGTCTGCGCGGTGCTGGGCCTCGTCGAGGTGGCCCGCACGCGAGACCGGCTGGGGCTGTGGCACGGCGTGTGGGCGCTCGTCTTCCTCGGGTTGTTCCTCTTCGTCGTCGGCCACAAGGAGTCACGCTACGCCTTCCCGATGCTGCCCTCGGTGGCGTTCCTCGCGGCGCGGGGGCTGGCGCTGCTGCGTCGGCCGGCGCTGGTGGGGTTGGGCGCGGCGGCGTGCGTGGGCTTCATCGCGCCACCGGCGTTCGCGGAGCTGGGGCGCATGGCCGACCCGCTCTACACGCGGCCGTCGATGCTGGCGTGGGCGCGCTTCGCGCTGGACCGGGCCGGGAGCGAGCGGGCCATTCTCTCCGGGCCGTCGATTCCACTCTTCGCGCTGTATCCGAAGGACCCGGTGGTGTTTCCGAACGACGAGTTCTGGCACTACCACCACTTCAACGAGGGCGGCGTGTTGTGGTTCTTCGACCGTCGGCTGTCGGGCGTGCAGGTGCGAGTGGGCGCCGCGCCGGCCGTGGAGCACCAATCGGGCCTCGACGTCGTGACGATTCCGCCGGCCTGGGCTGCTCCGCAGGCCGCGGGAGAAGACGCCGTGTGGTTCGCCGGCTACCCGAAGGGCGCGCTGGTGCTGTCGACGTCGCAGGGGTGGTTCGAGACGACCTCGGCGAAGCAGCAGCTCGAGCCGCCCAGGCCGTTCACGGCTGCCGACGTGGAGCGGCTCCGACTTTCGCGCCTGTCGGTCGCACGCTTCGAGGGAGATGGCCTGTCGTTGGACTTCAGTCGCACCGAGGCAGGGTGGGTGACGACGCTCCCAGCGGGAGACGTGCGGCTCTTCCACTGGATGGGCGGCGTGCCGACGCGCGTGGTGACTCCGCTCGTCGAACTGCCGGAGTCACTGGAAATCATTCGAGTGACGCGCCACGAGTTCCCGGTGCGGTGACGAATCGCTGTTGTCCGCTGGGGCCTGGAGAAGTATCTGCGGGTCGCCCGCATGGAACCGCAGCCCGATGGTGTCGCCACCCACCCGAACGTCTTCCGGATTCTCCGGGCTGACCGCTTGCTGCTCGCGGGCGTGTGCCTGCTCTCGGTCGCGGTCCTTGCGCCCCTCGCTCAGACGCCGATTCTCCCGCTCAACGATCTGCCGAACCACGTCGCGATGTCGGCGCTTTTGCGCCACATGTGGAGCGGCGACGCGGTCGCGGCCTTCCACTTCGAGCTTCAGCCGCACCCGGCGCCGTACTGGCTCACCTACCTGCTGCTGCTCGCGGCCTCCTACCTCTTCCCAACGTTGACCGGCGCGAAGGTGGTCGTCGCGCTTTGCCTGCTCTCCGTTCCGCTCAGCACCATGCGCCTGCTCCTCGCGCTCGGGCGGTCGCCGCGGCTCGCACTCTGGAGCTTCGCGCTCTGCTGGGACTTCAGCCTCAGCATGGGCTTCATCGCGTACACCCTCAGCGTCTCGCTCGGCTTCGTCTTCCTCGCGCGCTGCATCGAGTCCCTCGATGCAAAGCCAAGGCGGTCGTCACTGCTGGTCACGGTCCTGCTCGGCCTCCTCCTGGCGCAGAGCCACGCCCATGCTGCGGGCGGCGCGGCGGTGCTCGTGTTCGCGGTCGCAGTCCTCGAGTTCCGCCGACGGTGGGTCCTGCTTCGTGGCCTGGCACTCTCGGCGGTGCCGGTCCTCGGGCTCGTCCCCTGGATTTTGCTCGGCGCGAGATCGGAAGGCCGCGCACGACCCGAGACCATCGGTCACTGGCCCGACGTCGGGGAACGGATGAGTCGAATGTTCCACTACACCGTCGACCTTGTGAACGGCCAGACCGAGCGGAACGTCCTCGGATTGGCCTTCGCGTTCCTTCTTCTCGCTCCGCTCGCCCTTGCCGCGTGGACCGGAGGCGGTGGAAACGCTGGTCGGCCAAGAGCGCTCTATCTGGCGGCCTGGGTACTCTACGTCGTGATGCCAGCCTCGCTGGTGTGGCCATTCTTCCAACTGCTAATTCACGAGCGCCACGCGACCATGATTCTCCTCCTCGGACTGGCCCTCCCGGCGGCCTCGTTCGCAGGTCGGCAGGCATGGCGGCTCATCCCCGGGGCCGTGGTCGCCCTCGCGGTGGCTGCGGTCATCACGGTGCAGTGCGCGCGTTTCTCCACGGAGGTTGAGCCGTTCCTGGCCGTCGTGGACGCCGTCCCTCCATCGAGCCGTATCGCGTGGGTCCTCTGGCAACAGCGAACGCCCGAGTCTGTGCGAGACACCATCCCTCAAGTGCCCGCCTACCTCCTCGCCGAGAAGGGTGGCTACTCGCCATACCTCTTTCAGACCCCCAATCTCCCGCTCCGCTACCGCGCTGACCGGCACCGCCCACATCCACACTGGCATCACCCCGATCAGTTCACGCTTGCTCAACACGGGATTCACTACGACTACGTGCTGGTGCAGGGGAAACAGCTCGACCGGTTCCAGCAGGGGCTCATTGTAGCGCCCGAGGGACGATTCAGCGCGAGCGTGGTGCTGGAGTCCGGGATCTGGCGGATGTATCAGATGCGCCGCGAACCATGACGCCTTCGCCCCAAGAGCTTGAGTCGGGTCGGTCGAGCGATGGCTCCGTCCCAGGGGCCGTCCCAGAACCCGCTCGCGAGGCCGAACGCGAGCGTCGACTGGTCGAGCTGCTCGAAGCCGCTGATTCGC
>JADCJJ010000174.1 GCA_020247085.1 Myxococcaceae bacterium
CACAACCTGTTGGGGGGACCTGAGCCAACCCGACACCCCAACGCGGCAGAGCCTTCGGGTGTCGCCGACCTGGCTTCGGCGCTGCGGCCTGCCGCGTGGCGTGGGGGCTGGCGCGAAGGACCCTTTGAACGTCAGCGTGGTGCTCCGCTCTGGTGCGCCGCCCTGTCGGTCGAAGGCGGTTCGAGGCGACCGAGACCGGCGGAGGCGACTGGGTGGCATGACGCGCAGCCCCTGCTTCACCAGGTGTCCCGTCTGCGATGAGCGCGCCGCGCGGCTGGTCGTCGACTTCCCCGAGCTCGTGGACGTCCGGTGTGTCGGCTGTGGCCTCAACTCCAAGTCAAAGCAGGTCGACCACCTCGGGGCCGGCAACGAGGACGAGTACTTCGAATACCACCGCGCGGGGTTCCTGAAGCGCTGGGCGCACCGGGTTTGCAGGTGCATCCGCCCGCTGCGCGATTGCCTCGTCGTGACGCCGCCGGCGCGGGTGGTGATCGACGTGGGCTGCTCGTTCAGGGACGTGCTCGAGGGGGGGGCGGGTCGGGCTCGAACCCATCGGGGTCGACGTCTCGCAGTTCGCCGTGCCGCTCTGCCGCGAGCGGGGCTGCCGGGCCGAGCTCGGCAGCCTCGAGCGCCTGCCTCTGCCGGACCGGTCCGTCGACGTCATCACGCTCAATCACACCCTCGAGCACGTCGATGAGCCGATGGCGGGCCTGCGCGAGCGCTTCCGCGTCCTGCGCCCGGGAGGCTCGGTGCTCGTCGTCGTCCCCGACGCCGACAAGTGGAAGATCGCGCTCATGCCGAGGCTGGGACGTGACCTGCGGCCGGAGCTCTGCGGGTGGCAGCACCACGTGTACTCCTCGAGCACCACCTTGCGGCGCGCGCTGAAGCGCAGCGGCCTCCGGGTGATGCACGAGCACAGGGCGAGCTTCCGGCCCAGCGCGAACCCGCTCGTCGAGTGGCCCCGCCATTCCCTGTATGGGGTGACGTCGACGCTCGGCCGGTGGTTGCGCCTCCGCCGGGCGCTGCACGTCGTCGCCATGCGGCCCTGACGGGGCGCGACCCCGTCACCCGATGCGCACCTCCGACGAGGCGCGACACGCCGGCTGTCCCCTGAGGTGGGCTCGTCGCGCCGCGCCCTGCGTGGCCCGAGCGGGCGCCGGGGCGCCCCCGGCCGGCCTCGGTCGCGCGCTGCGCGACGCCAGACACCTCGGGCGAGGCTCGTCGCGCCCGCCCCGTCATGCCCCGCTCAGGGGCCTGAACACCTCGGCGGGTCGGCGCGAGGCCCGCGCAGGCGCCCGGCCAACCTCCCCGCGGCGCGAGGGTGAACCCCGCCGAGCCCGAGGCGAAGGCGCACCCCTCACCGCGCCGCGCGCCACGTCCGCTTCATCCAGGCCTCGACGGCAGACGCCTCAGAGGGAATGTTCCGCGACAGGTTCCGGTGGCCGCGGGCGGTCACGAGCAGGTCGTCTTCGATGCGCACGCCGATGCCGCGGAGCTTCGACGGCACGGTGCGATCGTCGAGCTGGAAGTACAGCCCCGGCTCGACGGTGAGCACCATGCCCGGCACGAGCTTGCCGTAGCGGTAGACCTCCTCGCGCGCCTTCGCGCAGTCATGCACGTCGAGGCCGAGCATGTGGCTCACGTTGTGCAGCGAGTAGCGCTTGAAGAAGAGGTGCTTCGGGTCGAGCGCCTCGTCAACGCTCATGGGCAGCACGCCGAGATCCTTCAGGCCCTGCGCCAGCACCTTCGACGCGGCGGCGTTGGGCGCCATGAAGTCATTGCCGGGCTTCACCTCGGCGATGGCGGCCTGCTGCGCGTGCCAGACGAGCTCGTAGACGGCGCGCTGGGCCTTCGAGAAGCGGCCCGAGATGGGGAGCGTGCGGGTGATGTCGGCGGTGTAGAGCGCGTGGCCTTCGACGCCGGCGTCGACGAGGAGCAGATCGCCCTTCCGCAGCCGCCCGTGGTTCTTGGTCCAGTGCAGGATGCAGGCGTTGGCGCCGCTGGCCGCGATGGTCCCGTAGCCCACGTCGTTCCCCTCGACGCGCGCGCGTAGGTTGAAGACGCCCTCGACCTCGCGCTCCGAGGTGGCGCGGGGGAGTCGGCGGATGACGTCTTCGAAACCCCGAGCGGTGGCGTCGATGACCTTCTCGAGCTCGCGCACCTCGAGCGCGTCCTTCACCAGGCGGTGCTCGGCGAGGCAGGTCGCGAGCTCGGCGTCGGGTCGGCCCGCGTCACGAGACGGCACCAGGGCGTCGACGCTGCTCGAGAGGGTGCGCAGCACCCGCGCGACGGGGTGCCGCTCGAGGAAGGGCTTCAGCTCGTCGAGCGCGTGGGCGAAGTCGACGCCGAAGTGGGCGCGGCTCTGGTCGACGCCCAGCCGCGCGCCGACCCACAGCTCTCCCTTCTTGCGATCGGTGTAGAACGTCACGCTCGCGCGGCCGGGGTTGGGCTCGATGAAGAGGTGGCTGTCGTGACCACCTCCCGCGCGTGGCGTCAGCACCAGCACGCCGTCGGGCTCGGTGTTGCCCGTCAGGTAGAAGAAGTCGGAGCCCGGCCGGAAGCGGAAGTACGTGTCGTTCGAGCGCACCTTCTCGTGCCCGGTGGGGACGACGAGCACTTCGCCCGGAAAGCGCCTCGACAGGGCCAGGCGCCTGGCCACGTGGAACGGGGCGGAGGCGATGGGGCGGGGCAGCCGCTTCGTCTGCGGCCTCCACCTCGTCATCATGAACCGGACGAGCGCTTCGGGGTTGTTGGGGTCGGCCTTCTTCTCGACCACGGGCGCGGCGGGCTTCTCGGGCTGAAAGGTCATCGCAGCGGGCGTTATCGCGCCGTTGGCCTGGCCGCACCACCGGCGCCTTGGGCGAGGGTCGGACGCAGCGCGCCGATGACGGCGGGCACTGCCACCTCTCCGCGCAGCACGCGCGGGCCGAGCTGCACCGGCATGAAGCCCCGACGCGCCAGCAGGTCCAGCTCGAAGGGAGTCCACCCGCCGTCCGGGCCGACGGCGATGACGAGGCGAGCGTCGGCGGGCATCGCGCGCGCGACCTCGGTCGCCGAGGGGTCGGGCACCAGCCGGAGGGCGCCCTGCGGGAAGAAGGCGTCGAGCTCGTCCTCGACGAAGGGACGGAAGCGGGGCCGCACCTCGATGCGCGGCGGCACCGTGTCCCTCGCCTGCTCGAGGCCGAGCTCGGCGAGGGCGTCGAGGGCCTCGGCGGTCAGCACCTTCGCGTCGAAGTAGCTCTTCTCGACCTTCGTGGCGTTGAGCAGCACCAGGCGGTCGACGCCGAGGGACGCCACCGCGGGGATGACGCGACGGAGTGCCTTTGGCCGGGGCACCGCGAGCACCAGGTCGATGCCGGGGCGCGGCGGCGGGGGCTCGAAGAGGCTGCAACGCAGCGTCAACGCGGTAGGCGACGAGGCGAGGATCTCGGCGGTGCCGACGGCGCCGAACTTGACGCCGACCCGCACGGTGTCTCCCTCGCCGACGCGCAGCACGTCGCGCGCGTGGGCCAGCCGGCGGTCGGTCAGCACCGCGGTGCCGTCGGGGGCGAGCTCGTGCGGGTGGAGCAGCAGCAGGTTCATCTTCGCGTCCCTGGGGACCCTCGGGGGCCGCGCTCTCGGCTCGTCGGCCACGTCCGGAGGGCGCTGGCGACGGCGCTGCCGCCGGTGGGCGCCGGGCGAGACCTGCGCAGGGCGATTCCGCCGAGGGCCCGCATGCTGCCACCCCACCACGAAGCGCCCCCGCCCACCACCCTCGGCGCCCTTGCGCCGTCGGCGCCCAGGCGGCACAAGCCCCGCATGGACGGCAGCAGCCCGGAGTTCCGAGACGTGTGCCTGCGCTGCCGGCGACCGCGGCGCGTCTGCTGGTGCGATGCCGTCACCGCGGTGCCCAGCCGCACGCGCGTCGTCTTCATCCAGCACCCGAGGGAGTTCCGCGTGCCGGTGAGCACCTGCCGCATGGCGCACCTCTCGTTGCCGAACAGCGAGCTGCACGTCGCGCTCTCGGCGAAGGGCTCTTCGGCGCTCGAGGCGGTGTGCCGCCGGCCCGACGTGGCGGTGCTCTTCCCGGCCGATGACGCCGCCGACGCCGATGCGCTGGTGACGCCGCCGTCGACGCTCATCGTGGTCGATGGTACCTGGTCGAACGCCCGCAAGGTGGTGATGAACTGCCCGCTGCTGTCGGCGCTGCCGCGAGTGGCCTTCCTGCCCGAGGCCCCCAGCCGGTACCGGATTCGCGCCGAGCCCGACGACGACTTCGTGTCCACCATCGAGGCCACGGCCATCGTCCTCGAGAAGCTCGAGCGCGCGCCGGGCCGGTTCAGGCCGATCTTGTCCGCCTTCGACGCCATGGTCGAACGGCAGCTCGCCTACGCGACCTCGAGCGACCGCCGCACCCGCCACGCGCGCGCGAAGGCCCGAAACACCCGACGCATCGACCCCACCACCGACTTTACCTCGAGGCGCGGCTCGCTGGTGGCCGTCTTCGGCGAGGCCAACGCCTGGCCCCTCGACGCCGAGAACGCGCCCCCCGGCGAGCCGGAGCTCATCCAGCTCGTCGCCGAGCGGCTCGAGACGGGGGAGCGCTTCGAGGCGGTACTCCGGGCGACGAGGCCGCTCGCGCCGAGCGTGCCCCTTCACCTCGACGTCTCGCTCGAGCACCTGGCCGGCAGCGAGGCCCGCGATGCCGCGATGGCGCGGTGGCGTTCTTTCGTGCGCCCGACGGACGTGCTGGTGGGGTGGGGCCGTTACTGCCGCGACCTGCTCGAGCGCGAGGGCCACGCCCCGCCCGACTTCATCGACGTCAGGGCCCGGCTCTGCCAGGTGGGCGCCGGGCGCCCGGGCTCCGTCGAGGCTTGCGCGGCGCGCCTGGGGGTCTCGCTGCCCGAAGGGAAGGGGCGGGCGTTGCGGCGGCTGGCGTCGGTGGTGGCGGTGGCGAAGGCGGCGGGCGAGGGCCGCGCGAGGGCGTGCCTGCCGGCGCGAGGAGCGCCATGAACCAGCGGACGCTCCAGACGCTCTTCGTCGTCAGCTGGGCGGCCTGGGCCTGCATGCCGCTGTGGGGCCTGCCGGCCTTCCTCGCGGTCGAGGTGCTGTTGCTGGCGGGGCTCTGGGGCGAGACGAAGCGGGCCCGCGCGCGCCTAAACGAGAACGTCGCGCTCGCGGCCCTCGAGCCGGGCCCCCGCGCCTTCCTCGGGCGGCACGCCCTCGTGTACGCGGCGCCGGCGACGGCGAAGGGGTGGGCGTCGTTCTTGCGCGCGGTGGGCCTCGCGCTGCTGCTCCTGGTGCCGGCCTTCGCGGCGCACGCCCTTCTCCGGAAGCAGCCATGGCTGCTGGCGCCGGCGCTCGGGGCCGTCATCGGCGCCGTCGTCAACGGGAGCCGGGCCCGCCCGCTCGAGCTCGACGAGTGGGTGAAAGACCCGGCTCACGCCGAAGCGCTCGCGCACCATTTGGCCATCAAGGCGGTGCTCGCGGCGCAGGCGAGCGCGGTGCTGGCGGCGGCCGGCGCGGCCTCGGGTCCCGGGAACCTGCGGCCTCCCCCGGGGGCGGGCCCCTGAATCGGGCGCTGCGCCCCGGAGACCGACTCCAGCGTCGAAAACCGCCGGTCCTTGGGCTACGCGTCGCCCCTCGGAGGAGAACGTCACCATGGCTGAACGAATCGCCGTCGTCGGGTTGGGGTACGTCGGGCTGCCGGTCGCGCTGGCCTTCGCCAGGAAGTTCCCCGGCACCATCGGCTTCGACATCAACGAGGCAAAGGTGAAGGAGCTCGCCTCGGGGTTCGACCGCACTGGAGAGATCGACAAGGCCACGCTGCTGGGCGCGGGCCTCGAGATGACGGCCGATCCGGCGCGCCTGAAGGCTGCGACGTTCTTCGTGGTGGCGGTGCCGACGCCGGTCGACGTCGACAACCGGCCCGACCTCACGCCGGTGGTGAAGGCGAGCGAGACGGTGGGCCGGGCGCTCAAGAAGGGCGACGTCGTCGTCTACGAGTCGACGGTGTACCCGGGCGTCACCGAGGACGTGTGCGGCCCCCTCCTCGCGAAGGTGTCGGGCCTGGCGCGCAGTGACTTCTTCCTCGGCTACTCGCCCGAGCGCATCAATCCCGGGGACAAGCAGCACACCCTCGAGCGCATCACCAAGGTGGTGTCGGGCGAGGACGAGGCGACGCTCGAGCGCGTGGCCCGGGCCTACGGTGCCATCATCGACGCCGGCGTCTTCCGCGCGACGAGCATCAAGGTCGCCGAGGCGGCGAAGGTCATCGAGAACACCCAGCGCGACCTCAACATCGCGCTGATGAACGAGCTCGCGCTCATCTTCGACCGCATGGGCATTCGGACCCGCGACGTGCTCGCCGCTGCCGGCACGAAGTGGAACTTCCTCAAGTTCACCCCGGGCCTCGTCGGCGGGCACTGCATCGGCGTCGACCCCTACTACCTGACGACGAAGGCCGAGCAGCTCGGCTACCAGCCACAGGTGATCCTCGCTGGCCGGCGCATCAACAACTCCATCGGCCCCTACGTCGCGCAGCGCACGTTGAAGCTGCTCATCAACGCGCAGAAACCGGTGAAGGGCGCGCGGGTGGGGGTGATGGGGCTCACCTTCAAGGAGGACGTCGCCGACATCCGCAACTCGAAGGTGCCCGACATTCTCGCCGAACTGCGGGAGTTCGGCGTGTCGCCGATGCTGACCGACCCCTACGCAGACCCCGAGGAGACGAAGCACGAGTACCACCTGGGCCTGAGCCGGCTCGACGAACTGGTCGACCTCGACGCGCTGATCCTCGCCGTGTCGCACCGGCAGTACCTGGAGCTGGGGGTCGAGGCGCTGCTCGCGCGGCTCAAGCCCGGCGGAGTGCTCATCGACGTGAAGAGCGCGCTCGACCCGTCGAAGGTGCCGGCCGGGCGCGCCCACTATTGGTGCCTGTGACGATGGCAGCCTTCGACCTGACCGCGGCGCTCACGGGACGCGCGCACCGTTGGCTCGTCACCGGCGCGGCGGGCTTCATCGGCTCGCACCTGGTGGAGCAGCTGCTGTTGGCCGGCCAGCACGTCGTCGGCCTCGACAACTTCGCGACCGGCCGGCGGCAAAACGTCGACGCGGCGGTGGCGGGCGCTGGCCCCGGGGCTGGCGAGCGGCTGCGCTTCGTCGAGGGCGACGTCACCTCGCTCGAGACGTGCCGCGACGTGTGCCGAGACGTCGACTTCGTGCTCCACCAGGCCGCGCTCGGCAGCGTGCCGCGGAGCGTCGCCGACCCGCTCGCTTCACACCGCGCCAACGTCGACGGCTTCGCCAACATGCTGGTGGCTGCGCGGGACGCGAAGGTGCGGCGCTTCGTCTTCGCCTCGTCGTCGTCGGTCTACGGTGACGACCCCACGCTGCCGAAGCAGGAGTCGCGCACCGGCCGCGTGCTGTCACCGTACGCGGCGACGAAGCTGGTGGACGAGCTGTACGCCGGGGTGTTCGAGCGCACCTACGGGCTCGAGACGGTGGGGCTGCGCTACTTCAACGTGTTCGGCCCGCGGCAGGACCCGGCGGGCCCGTACGCGGCGGTGATCCCCCGGTGGGTGGCGGCACTCGAGGCCGGCGCTCCCTGCGACATCAACGGCGACGGCTCGACGAGCCGAGACTTCTGCTTCGTGCTCAACGCCGTGCAGGCGAACCTGCGCGGCGCCCTGGCGCCGGGGCCCGGGGTGAGCGACTCGGTCTACAACGTCGCCGTCGGCGACAAGACGAGCCTGCTCGAGCTGTACGCGCTCGTGCGAGAGCGGGTGGCCTCGCGGCGCCCCGAGGTGCGGGCCCTTTCGCCGCGGCACCAGCCGTTCCGCGTCGGCGACATCAAGGACTCGCAGGCGGACATCTCGCGCGCCAGGGAGCGGCTGGGCTACGCCCCCACGCACACCGTCGCGCAGGGGCTCGACGTCACGCTGGGGAGGCCCGCATGAGGATCGTCGTCACGGGAGGCGCGGGCTTCATCGGCTCGAACGTCGTCGACGCCTACGTCGCGCTGGGGCACCAGGTGCTCGTCATCGACGACCTGTCGTCGGGTTCGACGAAGAACGTGAACCCGGCGGCCGAGCTGGTGCGGGCCGACGTGCGGAGCGAGCAGGCCGCGCAGGCGGTGCAGGCCTTCGCGCCGCAGCTCGTCAACCTGCACGCCGCGCAGATCGACGTGCGGCGGAGCGTGACGGACCCTCGCTCCGACGTCGACGTCAACGTCGGAGGGTTGCTGAACGTCGTCGAGGCGGCCCGGCGGGGCGGGGCGTTGGCGCGCTGCGTGTACGCCGCCTCGGGTGGCTCGATGTACGGCGACACGGCGGTGGTGCCGACGCCCGAGACCCACCCGTGCGGCGCGGTGTCGCCCTACGGCGTCTCGAAGCACGCCTGCGAGCTGTACCTGCAGGCGTGGCGGGCCATCTACGGCGTTCACTACGTGGCCCTGCGCTACGCGAACGTCTACGGGCCGCGGCAGAACCCGCACGGCGAGGCCGGGGTGGTGGCGATCTTCACCGAGCGGTTGGTGCACGGTCGGCCCTGCACCATCTACGGCGACGGCGGCCAGACGCGCGACTTCGTGTACGTGGCTGACGTGGTGCGGGCGAACGTCAAGGCGCTCGACACGGCCTTCTGCGGCGGCGTGAACATCGGCACCGGCGTCGAGACCGACGTCAACACGGTCTACCGGCACCTCGCGGCGGCCGCGGGCGTCGCGACGCCGGCCGCCTCCGCCGAGGGCAAGCTGGGCGAGCAGCGGCGCAGCGTGCTCGACGTCCGCAAGGCGAAGGAGGTGCTCGACTGGGCGCCGTCCTTCGACGTCGCCTCGGGCCTCGCCCAGACGGTGGCGTGGTTCCGCGCCCAGCCGTGAGGCGGCGCCGGCTCGGGGCGAGGCTGGCCCCGCGCGGCGGTTTCGCTATGAGGCCCGTCATGACCCGCTGCGTGCCCCTCCTGACGCTGTCGCTGCTGTCGTGCGGGCCCGCGCCCTCGACGCTGGCCACGGGGACCTACGGCTTCTCGCAGCTCCTGGGCCGCGCGGGCGCCCCGTCGGCCGCGGTGAGCGCGTCGAGGCTCGAGCTCGACGTCATGAGCCGCGAGGTGAAGCTGACGGTGGGCGGCGCGACGCGGCGCTTCACCATGTCGCAGGCGTCGACGTCGACGGTTGGCTGCCAGGGCAACTTCGGCAGTACGGCGCAAGAGACGAGGGCCCTCGACGCGCCCAACCTGCAGCTCGGGGAGCTGCTCCTCGACGAGCCGCTGCTGGTGGGCGCCTGCCCGGCCGGGAGCCGGAGCGTGGTGCTGCAGGCAGGGCCCGCCGCGCCGGGCGGCGCTGCCCCCGGGTGCTCCGCCGACGTCGTCTGCGTCCTCTATGCGAGGCAATGAGGTGCCGAGGCGTGCCCCCGGCCTTCACGGTTCGACGAAGGCCCTCCGTCACCAGGGGCGCTGAGCATCGGCCACGCGGTGCACGGTGGCGTGCCCGTCGGCGCGTTCGCCCCGGCCGCGCGGCCCGGAGGTG
>JADCJJ010000175.1 GCA_020247085.1 Myxococcaceae bacterium
GCTGGCCTGCCCCTCGCCCCGGCGGACGACGGTCCGAAGACGCCCCTCTGGGCGGGCTCCCGACAGATGCGGTCGCGTCAGCGGAGCGAACACGAGTGCGGTGGAGCCGCGTCCTCGTCCTCGCCCGCGCCACGCTCCCGCGAACGGCGACACGGAGCCGAGTGCCTCAACCCGCTGGCGGCGTGATGGCTGGGGCGCTCGACCCGCCGCAAGCACCTTCGGAGCGGGGGCGTGCGGGGCGCGGACGCTTGACGAGCTGCACCGTCCCCCGGCGAGTGATGCCGGCCCCCACGCAGGTGGACCCGCGCGCACCCCGCGAGTCGCCGACGTCGAGCCCGGCGAGGCCGGATGACGCACCGGGCGAGGGCGAGGCGGTGGGCTGGACTGACGAGCGGCTCCACCGGGTCTCGGAGGCCCTCTCGGCGCGCCCCAGGGCCGGCACCTGCGCTGCGACGCGCGACGGACGCCAGAGCGCGGCGAAGGCTCCGGGCTGGTAAAGGCTGGAGCCATGCACCACCTCGCCGCCGCGTTGTCCTGGCCCCGCGTGAAGGCGCTCGCCGAGTCTGGCGCCTGGGCGCTGCTGCCCGTCGGGTCCACCGAGGCCCACGGGCCCCACCTGCCGCTCAACGTCGACGTCGTCATCGCGCAGGAGGTGTGCCGCCGTGTCGCGGCGCACCGCGAGGTGGTCGAGTTCCCGCCCGTCTCCTACTCCCTCACCGACTTCGCGGCGCCGTTCTCGGGCACCGTCAGCGTGCCGGGCGACACGGCGAAGGCGATGCTCGTCGCGGTCCTGCGAGGCATCGCCGGGGCCGGCTTCGCGCGCGTCGCCGTCGTCAATCACCACCTCGAGCCCGCGCACTTCAAGGTGGTGCACACCGCCGCGGCCGAGGCCGCCCGGGAGCGCTCCTGCCGCCTCGTCGTCCCCGACCACCGACGCAAGCCGACCGGCCCTTTGCTGGGCGACGAGTTCATGCACGGCGGCAGTCACGCGGGCTGCTACGAAACCTCCCTGATGCTGGCGGCGGCGCCGCACCTCGTGGACGAGCCCATTCGCCGTGCGCTCGCTCCGGTGGCGGTCGACCTGCCGGGCGCCATCAAGGCCGGCGCCACCACCTTCCTCGAGGCTGGCGGGCCAAACGCCTACTTCGGCGACCCCGCGGCGGCCTCTGCCGACGAAGGTGAGCGCCTGCTGGGCATCATCGTCACCGCGACGCTCGACGCGATGCGCTGATTCGTTCGTCTCTCTCAGCCAGCGGTCTCTTCAGGCTGCGGCGCGACGCTGCGACTCCACGACGCAGGGTGCCAGCGGGGCGAGCGGCACACCCGCCTGCCTCGGCGGAACCACCGCCGTGCCTGGTGTGCACTCGAGGTGTGAGCACGAAAGGTGTCAGTCGGGCACGACTCTTGCGGGCGCCGCGCGCGACGCGGAGCACCGAGTCGCCGACAATCTGGCCATGCGCGCCATCTGCACCGTCGTCGTCTTCTGCCTCGCCGGGAGCGCCCACGCGGCCCCGAAGAAGGGAGCCGCCGTGCGGGCCGCGCCCGTCGAGCGCCCCACCGTCGTCGTCGACGCGCCGCTGGCAATGGCGAAGCTGCTGCAGGCGGCCTTGTCGCCGCGCTTCGCCGTCTCGACGAGCCGGGAGCCGCTGGACGTTGCACCGACCGCGCGTGACGTGCGCGCCGCGGCAGCCACGCCGAAGGCCAGCGCCGTGGTGCTGGCGCGCCTGGCCGCGGACACCTGGAGCCTGCTGGTGTTCAACGGCGCCGACGGCAGCCTGCTCGAGACGCTGCGGGTCCGTGCGCCGGTCCGGGCGCTCCCCAGGAACGTCGCCGGCGCCCTCGTGCTCGCGTGCGCCACGGGCCAGGCGCCGGGCCGGGGACCTGCCACGACGAGAGAGGCCGACACCACGTCAGAGGGGCTCACCTCGGCGAAGCAACCCTCGCGCTCGGCGTCCACCTCGAAACCGAGCGGCGAGTCATCGGGCGAGACGACGCTCGTCGGCGAGGCCACGGCCAACGCGCCCGCCGCTGCGATGCCGGCCCTGCGGGTCGGGCTGGGCCTGCGTGGCTTCAACCGCGCGCTGTCGTGGTCGGGAGACCCGGACCAGGCGCTCGCCCGCTACGCGCTGGGCTTCGCGCCGGCGGTGGCCCTCGACGTCGTCTGGTTCCCGGGCGCGCACGTCACGACGGGCGTGCTCGCCAACCTCGGCGTGACGTTCCAGGGCGACGTCGGCGTCGGCATCTCGTCACGCCAGGATGCCGCGCGGTTTGGCACCCGCGCGGAGCGCTTCCGCGTCGGCGCCCTCGTGCGGGGCGCGGTGGGGCGTCACGTCGTCCTCGAGGGCCACGGCGGCTTCTCGACGCAGCGCTTCGGCATCGACGCCGTCTCGGCGAACGACGGAACACCGCGCCCCAACATTCCTTCGGTGACGCTCAACGGGCCCCGCGCCGCGTTCGGCGGGCGCTTCGGAGCGTTCGGGCCGCTGACGCTCGACGCGCAGGTGGGCCTCACCTTCCTCACCTTCCTCGGCGAGCTCGGCAGCGACGCCTGGTTCCGCCGCGCGACGGGGGTGGGGCTCGACGTCGGCGGCGGCGTCTCGCTGGAGCTGGTGCAGCACATTCACCTTCGGGCAGGCCTCGACTTCACCCGCTACTTCCTCTCCCTGAACCCCGAGGACGGCGGGCGCTTCTCGGCCCCCGCAGCCGCCGATCAATACCTCGGTGGCTCCGTCGGGCTCCTGTGGATCATGTAGACCCCCGTTGTACGCGGGCTGTCGGAAAACCTCTGCTTCGAAAGTTGCGCTAATGGACGCTCACCGTTACTCGCGAAGATGCGTGGGGTTGGGCAGGTCCAGCGTGTGGATCGAACGGAGGCCAGATGCAGCTCGAGTCACTGAAGATGTTCATGGACGTGGTCGAGACGGGCTCGTTCTCGCGCGCGGCGCAGCTCAACCACGTGACGCAAAGCGCGGTCAGCCAGCAGATCCGCGCGCTCGAGACGCGGTACGAGCAGCGGCTGCTGTCCCGGAGCGCGCGGCAGGTGACGCCGACGCCGGCGGGGGAGCGGCTGTTCCGCGGATGCAAAGAGATTCTGGCGCGCTTCGCCGAGGTCGAGGGCGAGATTCGGGAGCAGGCGGCCGAGGTCTCGGGAACCTGCAACGTGTCCGCCATCTACTCGGTGGGGCTCCACGAGCTGTCGAACGTGCAGCGTGAGCTGCTGCGCAGCCACCCGAAGGTGAACCTGCGGCTCAACTACCGGCGGTCCGACCAGGTGTACGACGACGTCATCCTCGGGGCGGCAGACCTGGGGCTGGTGGCGTACCCGCAGCAGCGGGCGGGCGTCGACATCATCCCCTTCAGGGAGGACAAGTTGGCGGTGGTGCTGCCGCCGAACCACGCGCTCGCCGCGAAGGCGAAGGTGGCGATGTCTGCCGTGGCCGGGCTGCCCTTCATCGCGTTCGACCGCGAGGCGCCGTCGCGCAAGGGCATCGACAAGCTGTTCCGTGACAAGGGGCTCGAGCTGAACGTGACGATGGAGCTCGACAACGTCGAGACCATCAAGCGGGCCGTGGAGCTGGGCCTGGGGGTGTCGGTGTTGCCACAGCCGACGGTGTTCCAGGAGCTGACGCAGGGCAGTGTGGTGGTGCGGCCCTTCGCCGAGGGCGCCTTCACCCGGCCCATCGGCATCCTGGTGCGCAAAGGCAAGTACCTCTCACGCGCCTCACAGGCCGTACTGGACACGTTCAAGCAGCTCGCGTCTTCGGAAGAATAGGCCCATGCCGCTCGTCGTTCGTCGTGGCCGTGAGACCGACCGGCCGGCGCTGGAGTCGCTCGAGCTCGAGACCGTGAAGCGCTTCCCCACGCGCGTGCGCTGGCTCGAGACGTTCCGCGAGCTGGTGTCGACGTCGCTCGAGGCCGAGCCCGAGGGCTTCTTGGTGGCGGACTACGATGGGCGCGCCATCGGCATGGCGGTGGCCCGCGTCGGCGCGTCGCACCCGCTCACCGGCCAGCGCGTCGGGCGACTCGAGCTGCTCTCGGTGGCGCCGACGTGGCGCGCCCAGGGCGTGGGCGACCGGCTGCTGCGCGAAGCCGAGGCGTACCTCAAGGCGCAGGGGTGTCAGGTGGTGACGTTCTCTCTGCCCGCCGACGCAGGCGCCGACGGAGAGGCGCTCAAGGCCGCCGGCTTCCGCGTCGCGGGCTGGGAGCTCGAGAAGAGCGTGTAGCGCGTGACCAGCAGGCCGTGGCCCACACGCCGAGGCGCTACGGAGCCTCGGCGGCCTTCTGCTTCGCCTCCTGCATGAGCTCCTGCATCGACTTCTCCTTCACCGGCGCGGGCGCGGCGTCTGATGGAGCCCCCTCGGGCGGCTGCTCCTTGCGTTCCTGCATCAGCTCCTGCAGGGACTTCTCGCGGGGGGGCTCGGCCGAGCCCTGGGCGTCGCCACCCTCCTTCGACTTCTTCATCAGCTCCTGGAGCGACTTCTCGCCACCCTCGGTTGGGGCCTCGCCCCCCTGCTGCTGGCGTTCCTTCATCAGGTCCTGCAGCGACTTCTCGCCGGTGCCGGGCGCCGGCTCGGCGGGCTTCACCGGCGTCGGCGCGGCCTCGACCTTCGGCTCGTTCCGCAGCGCGAAGACCAGGCCCGTCGACATCGACGGCACGTACGAGATGATGCCGAGGGCGACGAGCATGATGAGCAGCGTCGGCACCACGGCCCGAATGACGAAGCCGATGCTCTCCTTGAAGAGCGTCGAGCTGACGAAGAGGTTGAGGCCGACCGGCGGCGTCAGGTAGCCGATCTCGAGGTTGACGATGAAGATGATGCCCATGTGAATGGGGTCGACCCCGACGGCAGCCGCCATCGGCGCGAGCATGGGCGCGATGATGAGGATGGCGCTCATGATGTCCATGAACATGCCGACGATGAGCAGCAGCACGTTCACGAACACGAGGAAGCCGACCTTCGAGAGGTTCGCGTCCTTGAGCCGGTTCACCATCAACTCCGGCACCTCCTGGTCGACGAGCACGTAGTTCAGCGTCAGCGCCAGGGCGAGGATGACGAGGAGCGAGCCCATCACCGTCATCGAGTTCTCGGCGACCGACAGCAGCTTCTTCCGGTCCATCTCGCCGTGAATGAAGACCTCGACGGCGAGCGCGTAGACGACCGACACGGCCGAGGCCTCGGTGGCGGTGAAGATGCCGGTGTAGATGCCGCCGAGGATGATGACCGGCAGCATGAGCGACCAGAAGCCCTCGCGCGTCGCGTGCCACAGCCGCGCCCTCGAGAACGGCTCGCGGGGGATCTTGAAGCGCACGCCCTGCGTCACCGAGTAGACGGCGAGCATCGCGCCGATGAAGAGCCCGGGCACGATGCCGGCGACGAAGAGCTCGGTCGGGTCCACCGGCGTCGAGCCCGACACCATGATGGAGTAGATGATCATCGGGATCGATGGCGGAATGAGGATGCCGAGCGAGCCCGCGGTGGTGAGGAGCCCCACCGAGAAGTCCTTCGGGTACTTCGCCTTCACCAGCGCCGGCACCATGATGGAGCCGATGGCCACCACGGTGACGGGCGACGAGCCCGAGATGGCCGCGAAGAAGACGCAGCCGGCGACGGCCGAGACGGCGAGGCCGCCCGGAATCCACCCGAAGGCCGCGCGCATGAAGTCGATGAGGCGAAGCGCGAGCGTGCCCTGTGTCATCAGCTCCCCGGCCACCACGAAGAAGGGAATCGCCAGCAGCACCTCTTTGCCGGCCAGCTCGAGCACCTTGCGCACGGCGACGGGCAGATCGTCACTCGTCAACAGCCCGATGCACATCACGCCGATGCCGCCCATGAGCACGAACAGCGGCAGCCCGAGGAGCAGGGAGGCGAGGATGATGGCAAAGATGAGGAAGCCCACCTTGCCCGTGAAGACGAAGAGCCCGGTGAGGATGCCGAGCCACACGATGAGGCCGACCTTGCGCTGCCGGTAGGCGAGGCCGGCGAGGGCGGCCACGGCGCCAAACGAGAGGAGCTTCGCGAGCGAGAAGTCCATGGTCAGGCCGGCTCCTTTCCGACCTGCTCCGCTTCTTTGGCGAGCTGCTCCATGTCGACGCCGTGCGCGTCGACGCCGCCCGTCGGCGGGCCCCACACGAAGTCACGCACCCCCGCGCCGAGGAAGCGGAACGCCATGGTGCCGAACGTCACCGGCAGACAGAGCGTGACAATCCACCGTGGAATGGGCAGCGCGTCGAACACGCCGACGCCGTCTCCATCACGCCACAGCACGAACTCGTCGTGCAGCTGCACGAAACCCAGGTAGGCGAGCAGGCCGCAGAAGCCGAAGACGACGACGCCGCCGATGAGCGAGAAGAGGTTGCCCATCTTCTCGTCGAGCTTCTTCTTCACCGTGTCGAGCACGATGTGACGTCGCTGCCTCGTGGCCACCGACGCGCCCAGCATGCCGCTCCAGAGCATGAAGCCGAGCGCGAACTTCTGGGCGCCGGGCACGCTCGACGGGAAGACCAGCAACAGGCCCTTGATGAAGCCCGCCAGCCCCAGCCACACGCCCACGCCCCACAGCACCGACGGGCCGAAGCCCGGGGTGGGCGCCTTCACCTTCTCGGCCTTGAAGGAGCGCGCCGAGTGCGCCGCCAGCACGAGGAACACCAGAGAGCCCACCGTGAAGAGCCAGGGCCCCACCGTCTCGGTGACGAGCTTCTGGGTCTCGGGCGACGGGCTCGACAGCAGCCCGAGAATCAACGTCGACGTCTTCGAGACCTGCCGCGAGAACGTGCGCTGGATGACGTCGAGGGTGACGAGCACCGTCATCATCGACAGCGACACGAGCAGCAGCACGCGCTCGATGAACAACACCACGTCGTCGAGCTTGTCGACGGACTTGCGCAGCGATTCCACGGTGACGAACCTCCCTCGGCGAGGTGCTCCAACGATGGCGCCGGCGGGCAGCATCACCCAGCCGGCGCGAACCACGTCACCGCGACGGCGGCGTCACTTCTTCCCGGCGGCGAACTCTTTCTTGGCGGCGATCATCGCGTCGAGGAGCGCTTTGTTCGACGCGCTCTTCTTCGCGTAGATGTCCCACACCGGCCGGGCCTTGTCCTGCCAGGCCTTGAGCTGCTCGGTCGAGAGCGTGCAGACGGTCTTCTGCGCCGCCTTGAAGTTGTCGAGCAGCGGGTTGGTCAGCAGGCGCACGCCCTGAATGCCGGCGCGCTCGTCGTCGCGCTTGAGCATGATGTCCTGCAGCTCCTTCGGCTGCGCGTCGAAGACCTTCTTCGACATGACGATGATGCCCGGCTGGTAGATGTGCTTCGTGTAGGTGTAGTGCGAGATGCCCTTGTACCAGCTGGTCGCCTGCGACAGCAGCGGGCTGTTCGAGTACCCGTCGACGGTGCCCGTCTGGAGCGCGCCAAGGACCTCGGGCGTCGACATCTCGACCGGCGCGGCGCCGAAGGCCTTGTACGTCTCGATGTGCACGTACGACTCCTGCGCGCGCATCTTCAGGCCCTTGAGGTCGTCGGGCTTCTCGACGCACTTCCCCTTGATGCCGTAGCCGTGCCAGCCGTTCTCGCCCCACATGATCATCGTGAAGCCCTTGTCGGCGAGCAGCTTCGTCACCTGCGGGCGGATCTTGTCGAGGACGAAGTCGGCCTCGGCGTCGCTCGAGAACAGGTAGGGCAGCTCGATGCCGGCCAGCTCCGGGACGTAGGTGGCGAGCGCGCCAGCCGAGCCTCCGAACATGGCCAGGTTGCCGTTGCGCGTCTCTTCGGCCATCTCCTTCTCGCCGCCGAGCTTGCCGCCGAGGAACAGCTTGAGCTTCACCTTGCCGCCGGAGTCCTTCTCGAGGCGGGCCTTCACGCCGTCGAGCCACTCCGACCAGGGCGTGCCCTCGGGGGCCACCGAGCCCACCTTCACGGTGAGGGGCTTGGCGTCCTGGGCGAGGGCGGCGGTGGACAGGAGCAGCGCGGCAGCGAACGACGGGACGAGACGCTTCACGAAGACCTCCGGGCGGACGGGTGCCGGGCACCCGCGAATGTGGGTTGAACGGAACGACGGAGCGCCCCCGGTGAACTTCACCAGCCCACCCGGGCGCGCCACGCGAGACGACGTCAGAACTTCTCGTCCATCTGCGACAGCAGCTTCTTGGCCTTCTCCTGCTCGAGCAGGTTCTCGGCCTCGATCTCAGGCTCGGCGGCGGCGTTGGCGGCCACCACGTCCTTCAGCAGCTTCTCGTAGGTCGCCTTGTCCTGCCGCTTGGTGCAGAGGTAGTCGGCCCAGAGCACCTTGGTGCCGAGGTAGCCGGGCGCGAGCTCGACGGCCTTCTTGAAGTTCTCCTCGGACTTCTCCAGCGACCCACCGGCGAGGCCGGCCGTCTGCGCCTCGTAGCCGCCCAGGTACCGCCACGGCGCGGCGTAGAAGTACTTCTCGTCGAAGCCCTTGATGTGGTCGATGGTGGCCTTGATGTCGTCCTTGTAGCGGAGGCGCGTGGCGAAGCCCTTGGTGGCAGCCCACTTCCCCAGGTTGGCCGCGTACCAGTACATCGCCGGCACGGCCTCCTTCGGCGCCTTGGTGATGGCCTCGGCGTGCTGCTTGCCCTGGCTCATCAGCGTGGCGAACTCGGGCGCGGCGAGCTTGAGCGACTTCGTCGCCCAGTCCAGGCCCTTCTGGTACGCCTCGTCACGCTTTTCGTTCTGCTCCTCGAAGGCATAGCGCTCACCGGCGAGGTACCAGGCGCGCGACAGCTTGGCGAAGAGGTCGGCGTCGGCTGCGCTCGCGGCGGCGGCCTCCCACTTGGTGATGGCCTCCATCAGCCGGGCCGGGTCTTTCCGCGCGGCCCAGGCGGCGTCCGCGTCACCCGCCTTGCTCGCGTCGACGGTGCCCGCCGCGGCCGTGGGCTTCTCGTCCCACTTCGCCGCGTACTGCGTGGCACACCCGGACATCCACAACGCCGCCAGCGCGGCCGTCATCACTCGCTTCATCGTGTGCTCCTGTCGAATGGCGCAAGCGCCAGAGAGTCCTGAAGACGCCGTGCTTCCTAGTGGTTCGGCGCAGAGAGTCTACAGCACCATGTATTGAGTTTTTCGAAAGATGACGAATCGATGGTCGAAATGCTCACTCTGCGCGGGCGCGGCCGCCGGCGCGGAACTCGACGAGGCGGAGCAGCCAGTCGGCGGGCCCGCGCACGGCCACCTTGCCGACGTTGGGGGCGTAGTAGTGGGTGAAGGGCTCGCTGCCGTCGAGGCCGGTCTCGAGCACGGCGAGGCAGCCGTCGAGGGAGCCGTTGGGCAGCTCGACCTGGGCGTCGAGGGCGATGACCTCGAACTGCGCGGGTGCGCGCGTGCCCTTCTCGAGCGAGGCCGGCGCCTGCCACCGGGTGCCGCGCGTCATCACCGCGGGCAGCAGCACCACCTCACCGTCGGCGCGGGCGCCCGCGCGCTCGAGCCAGTGCCCATCCTTGACGCGCCAGGTGCCGCTCGCGGTCTTCTTCCCGAGCGAAAGCGTGAACGAGGCCCTCCAGTCGACGAAGGCGGTGATGGCCACCCGCCCCCGGCCGCCGCCCTGGAGCTGGTACGTCCACGACGCACCGGCCTTCTGAATGAAGTACTCGGCCCCGAGGCGGGTGGCCTCGGAGGTGGCGGTGGCGGGCGCGCGCGCCGTGGGCGGGTCGGCGAAGGCGGGCCCGGCGGCGACGACGAAGGTGAGGGCGAGCGCGCGGCGCATCGAGACGGGCGCAGGACTCTGGCGACTTGGCCGAAAGAGTAAAGGGCTCCCTGTGCACCTGCGCGCGGGCCGACCTGGGCCTGGGTCGTCACGGCGGGGGCGTCTTTCCGCGAAGCGCAATGACGCAGCGCCGGCAGGCCCTGCGCGCTCGGAGGCCCCTGGCGCCTGCGTCACCCGGAGCCCCCGGCGTGGCTCGGCCCCTCGCCCTCATCGCGTCCCGGGGCCTGCGGGGACGCCGACGAAGGGCGTGCAAACACCGGCGCCGCTCCGTACACCCGGAGCCATGCGCCTTCGCCTCGCCGCGTCAACGCTCGCCTCGGCCATCGCCTGCACCCCGCCGGCGACCGACCCGAACGTCATCGAGACGAGCGGGGGCGTCGCCATTCGCCGCGACGTATGGCGCGTGCCGGCGCCGAAGCCGCCCCCGAACCCCGTCACCGGCGAGGCCACGCCCGACGAGCTCGACGCCGTCACCGTCGTCCGCTACCGCGTCGATGCCAGCGCGGGCCCGCGACCGGCGCGGGCCATCGTCATCTTGATGCCGGGCTTCCTCGGCGGCGCGGGCTCCTTCGACGCGCTCGCCCGGGCCATCGTGCGGCGCTCCACCGCGACCGAGTCGCTCGAGGCCTGGGCCATCGACCGCCGCAGCAACCTGCTCGAAGACCGGCGGGGCATCGAGGCGGCCCTCGCCGCGCAGGACCCAGACCTGGTCACCGGGTACTACTTCGGCAGCAAGGCGGTCGACGGCGCGACCTTCCCCGGGTTCAGGACGCAAGAGAGCCTCGCCTTCGAGTCCGAGTGGGGCCTCGCCTCGACGCTGAACGACCTGCGCGCCGTCGTCTCGACGGTGCCCGAGGCCGAGCGTCGCGCCCGCGTCATCCTCGCCGGGCACTCCCTCGGGGCCGGCCTCGCCGGCATGTATGCCGCGTGGGACTTCGACGGAGCGCCCGGCGCCGCCCAGCTCGCCGGCCTCGTGCTCATCGACGGTGTCACCGGCAGCGAGGGCGCGCCGCTCACCGTGACGCGCGAGGCGTACGAGACGACGGGCCTGCAGGGCGGCGGCTTCGGCAGCCGCCCGAGCCTCGCCCAGGTTCGCACGTCGGTGCGCTCCATCGCCTTCCCGCTGCTCGAGGCCAAGCTGTTCCCCACCGGCGTCGGCACGGCCATGCGCGCGCTGTGGCGCCCCGACGCGCTCGAGGTGGACGCGCCGCGGCGCGAGGCGCTCGAGGCGCTCTTCCTGACGAGCGCCCTGCCGCGCATGACGAACCGCGCCGCCTTCGGGCTCGCCTTCGACGCCGCCACCTGCCCGGTGAGCATCGCCGCCGTCAACCTGGGCGCCACCGACGGCCCCCTGGTGGACGCCGCCTCGCCCTTCGGCGGGACGATTCAGAAGCCCGCCAACTCGAACCAGACGTTCCGGTGGCGGGAGTTCGACCAGGTCGACCCGCCCGAGCCGACCTCGCTGGCCGAGTTCGCCCTGGCCTGGGCCCGGCCCGGTGTCGACTTCGGCGAGTGGTACTTTCCCGCGCGGCTCTCGCTCGACACCAGCCTGGCGTCGTCGCTCACCCTCGACCCGGGCGCCTGGCCGGCCACCGCCTACGGCCTTCGCGCCTTCCACGGCCGCGCGATGGACCTGCCGGTGCTCGTCGAGGCGGCGGGCATTCTCGGGGGCCAGACGAGCCGCTACGACGCGCTCAAGGCGTTGCTGCCGCCCGTCGGCGAGGGCCGCCCTCAGGCCGGAGCGACCCGCGCCGAGCCGCGCGGCTTCGTGGCCCTCTCCCACCCCCGCTTCACGCACATCGACCCGCTCGCGGGCGCCGACGTGCCCGGCAGCCCCATGGCGCAGTGGTTCGACGCCCTGGCCGCCTTCGCGAAGGAGCACACCCCTCCGGGCGGCGTCGTCGTGCGCTGACCTCGCCCGGGGCGGGGCGCGCCCGCCCGCTGGAACCAGTCGCGCGCTGAACCTCACCGTCGAGCGCAAGCAGCCGCCGCCCGCCGCGATGGCCGACTCCGACGAAGCGCGGGCACGCCGGAGCGATCCGCTGCTGGAGGCCACTGCGTGAAGAAACCGCTTGCCAGACGTGACGGGAGCTCAGCGGGCTGGCTGCGCCCAGCGGCCGACGGCGATGGTGCCGCCCTCCTTGAGCTCCATCAGCAGCGAGCGCGCCGAGTAGCGGCCGCCGACGAGCCAGGCCGGCTCAGACGACCACGTCACCGCCGACGACGTCACCCGCCCCTGCTCGTCGAAGCGCACCGTCACCTCTTCGGCGTAGTTGTTCACCTCGCCGAGGGAGTTCGGCGCGGTCGCGCCGTTGGCGTCCTTCATGTCGTCGAAGCTGCCCGTCGCCAGCACCATCGACGTGACGCGCCCGGCGGCGTCGCGCTCCGCCGAGATGACATTCGCCATGTGGTCGACGCGCCCGTCGCCGGTGTGGTCGATGACGATGACGTCACCCGCGCGGAGCTGGCCAATCGGCAGCTCGGGCTTCGTGGGGTCTCCACCGTTGTCGCGGGTGTTGCTCCAGGGCTCGCGCAGGGCCAGCGCCCGCGAGGCCATGTTCGCGTCGACGCCGGCGTAGCGCACGTTCGGCCCCGTCATCATCGACGCCGAGGGGTCGAGCCTGAAGACGGCCTGGGCGTTCTCGTAGCCGGGCCGCACCGTCGGCAGCGTCTCGAAGCGCGAGAAGGCGCCGCTCGTCCGAGCAGCCGTCGCCGCGAGCCACTCCTTCGCGGGCAGCGTCGCCGGACGCGGCAACTGCACCCCCAGGTCGGCGCCGACCTTCGCGCGGAACTGGTCCATCATGAACAGCGACAGCGTCTTGCAGTCGGCCTCGACGCGGTTCTCCTTCAACGTCTGCCAGTATGACGCCGTGAAGGCGCCGTAGGCGGCCTGCACCTCGGGGTGGTTCCAGTCGACGGGCTTCGACCGGTCCCTGATGGGCGAGAGGCGTGGCCCCGCCACCGCCTGCGCGGCGAGGTACCTCAGCGGGTCACCGCTGCGCTCCGCCGGGGTGCGCAGGTCGGTCGAGGCCAGCCGGGCGTCGAGCGCGCCCAGCGTCGCCGCGTCGACGACGCCGGTCTGCGAGAGGCCCGCGCTGGCCTGGAACGCCTTCACGCCCCGCTCCGTACCCGGGCCGAACCTGCCGTCGACGACGCCGACGGAGAACCCGAGCCGGGCGAGGCCGTACTGCACCGCCCGCGCGCCGTCGCCCTGCGCACCCCTGGAGAGGGGGAGCGACCCGGGCGCCGAGAACGCGCTGCGCAGCGCCGCGTCGCGGAAGGACCCGGTCGGCTCCGAGACCATGAACACCGCCTTCGCCTGGAGGGCGGCCGCCATCGCCGCCGCGCGGGTGGGCGCCCCCCCGGCCGTCGTGCGCGCGACGGAGTGCGCGTCGCCGTTGCGGTCGAAGGCATCGACCGCCGTGAAGAGCGCCGAGGTCTCGGCGGCGCCCGAGACGACGCCGTCGCGGTTCAGGTCCGCCTTCGCGACGTCGAGCCCGCGCAGCGCCGGGTCGGTGCTGGACTGGGCCACGTCGAGAGACTTGCGCTCGAGCGCGCGGGTGAAGTCGGTGCGGGTGAGGCGGTTCGTCATGAGGAGCCCTCTCGAAGTGTCGCGGTGCCACGGCTGGCCGTCAGGCGCCTGGCGCGCCCCGGCCCCTTGGAATGTCAGTTGACGCGGAGCATGTACACGCCGTTATTGCGGGCGAGCTCGGCGTTGAGGTCGGCCTGGAACCGGCGGAGCGTCGCCCCGTCTCCGACGATGCCGATGCAGCCCGCCGTGCCGGTCGGCCCGCCGTCCGGGTGAATGCGAAGGTACTGCCGGTCGCGCCCCGCGCGCGTGTCGTAGAACCGGTCGGAGCCCGGGCGGCGCGGGTCCTCCATCAGGTAGCTGAACCCGACCCCGTCGCGTACGAAGCCGGCGTCGCCCCGCGAACTCCGGTGCGCGGTGACTCTGAAGGTGCCCTGCGGCACCGAGAGCAGCCGCGAGGAGCCCGAGTTGAACCGGTACGTGTTGCCGTTCACCGTGATGCTGCCCGTCACCAGGCCTCGCCCCTGCCGCGGCGTGTCGATGCGGGCCGTGCCCTCGGGCGCGCGCGTCGAGCCACCGGCGAGGTCCGTCGACGGGCCCGTGCTCCTGCGGTCGAAGCCGTCGCGCACCAGGGCGCCCATCGTCTGCGGCCCCACCACGCCGTCGACGTCGAGGCGCCGGGCCCGCTGGTACTGCTCGACGGCCGCACGCGTCCGGCGGCCGAACGAGCCGTCGGTCTGGCCCGGGTCGAAGCCAGCCCGCCGGAGCGTGTCCTGCAGTTGACGTACCTGCGAGCCACTCGAGCCGACACGGAGGAGAGACATGGCCTCGTTATCGCCTCGCGCCATGCTGCGGAACTCGCCCCATTCTGTCAGGGAACCTGCCGTTGCCAGCCTCAGCGCCAGAAAAGCCTCGTCGTTTCAGCGGCTTGAGAATTCTGCCTCGTCGCGAGAGGGCGCCGCCGGGGGCACGATTCGAGGGGCGAAGGCGCTGGCAGCGAGGCCGAGATTCCGGGCGCGCGGAATCACGGCGGAACGAGGCCGAAGTCCCGTCCGTTGAGTGAGCATTGCCCCGGCGTGGCTCTGGCCCCTTTGCTACAAGGTCGCCACGTGTTCGAGCCGTCTGTCCCCATCGAGCCCCAGGCGCCGCGACCGCTCGCGCCGCCACGGCCAGCCCCGAAGGGCCGCGGGCTGGGCCTCATCCACGAGGTTCGGCTGGCGCAGACGAGGCGCCTTCGCCTCCAGGGCGCCTTCTATGGCGCCTCGGCGTTCATCAGCCTCACCTTCGCCGGCGCCCTCGTCGCGAACGCGCGGCCCGGGGCGGGCGTGGCGCTGCTGGCGCTCGGGCCGCTGGTGGCCCTCACCTGCTTCGCCGTCTTCGGGGTCTGGCTCGTCCGGCGCCGCCTGGGTGACGACGAGCGCACCGCGCGGCTGCTCGCCGAGCGCGCCCCCGACCTGAGCCTCGACCTGCTGGCCGCCGTCGAGCTGTCGCGCGCGCTGGGCCGGCGCGACGACTTCTCGCCCGAGCTCGCCCGCGCCTTCCTCGACGACGTCGACCGGCGCGCGACCCGGCACTCGGTCTCATCGCTGCTCGACCCGCGCCCGCTGCGCACCGCCGCCGGCACGCTGTCGGCGACGCTGCTGGCCGCGGCCATCACCTTGGGCATGGTGGCCGAGCACGTGGTCGCCGGCGTGGTGAAGGCCTTCGCCCCGCGCCAGGTCGAGGCCGTGCGCAAGCGCGAGCCCATCACCGGCGACGTGAAGCTGACGTACCAGTACCCCGAGTACACCGGGCTCGAGCGGCGCACCGTCGAGGGCACCGCCGGCGACGTCTCGGCCCCGGCCGGCACCGAGGTCACCTTCGAGACGCGGGCCGACCGCGACGTCGACGAGGCGGTGCTGGTGGTCAACGGCGCCCCCGTGCCCCTCACGGTCAAGGGCCGCGCGCTGTCGGGGCGCTTCGTGCTCGAGGCCAGCGGCCAATACCACGTCGCCTTCATGGACGGGCGCTCGGTCGAGGCCGAGGGGCCCGACCTGCCCATCGTCGTCGAGGTCGACGCCGCGCCACGCGTGCAGCTCACCGCGCCCGACGAGCTCCTCGAGCTCGACGCGAAGACCACGGCGGTGAAGCTGCAGTACGAGGCGAGCGACGACTTCGGCCTGCAGGGCCTCGAGCTCGTCTACAAGCCCGCCGGCGGCGTCGAGACGCGCGTGGCGCTCCCGCTCGACGAGGCCCGCGCCGCCCGAGGCACCTTCGGCTGGAACGTCGCCGCGCTGGGCCTCAAGCCCGGCGGCGAGGTGCGCTACTTCGTCGAGGCGAAGGACGGCAACACCGTACGGGGACCCCAGAAGGGCGTGAGCAAGACCCAGGTGTTGAAGCTCTACTCGGCGGCGGAGCATCGGCGCGAGGCCCTGCGCAAGGCCGAGGCCCTGTGGGAGCGCCTCGTCGCCCACCTCGCCGACCGCCAGGAGAGCGCCGACCGGGTCGCGCCCCTCACCGTGCAGGCCGTCACCGCCGGGCTGCCCCTCGACGAGCGCGCGGCCCAGCTCGCGAAGGACCTCCTCGCGCTCGCCGACGCGCTCGGCGAGGAGCGCGACCCCATGCCCGACCTGGTGGCGGCGCTGTCGATCATCGGCAAGGAGCTCGACGTCGACACCCGCCTGCTCACCCAGCGCCGCGCCTCGCTGCGGCGCAACGCCGCCCTGGCCCGTGACGGCGCCTTCGACCCGGCCCTCTCGTTCGCGCTCACCAGCCGCCTGGCAGCCGACCTCGCAGGCAGCGAGAAGAACGTGCTGTACCTCGAGGCGCTGCTCGACCGCGCGCGCCTGACGGCCATCCGCGAGCTGGCCCAGGAGCTGAAAGAGGAGCGCCGCGAGCTCACCCGGCTGGTCGAGGAGTTCCAGAAGACGAACGACCCGGCCGTGCGCGACGCCCTGCTCGAGCAGATGCAGGAGCTCAAGGCCCGCATGCGCGAGCTGCAGCAGCGAATGGCCGAGATGGCCCGCGGCCTGCGCGACGAGTTCATGAACGAAGAGGCCCTGTCCGAGCTGGCCGACGAAGAGAACCTCGACGCGCCGCTCGACGAGATCGAGCGGCTGGTGCGCGAAGGAAAGGCCGACGAGGCGCTGAAGAAGATGCAGGAGCTCTCGATGCAGCTCGACGAGATGTTCGACCGCCTCGAGGAGGGCGCCGAGACCGCCGAGCAGAACGCCGACCCAGAGCTCGCGAAGGCCTTCCAGGCGTTCAGCCAGGAGCTCGAGGCGACGGCGGCGGAGCAGCAGCAGCTGGCCGACCAGACGCGAGGGCTGCGCGAGAAGGCCCGGGCCGCGGCGAAGGAGCGCATCGCGCGGCAGGGCGAGCCGCTCAAGCGGGAGCTCTCGCAGAAGCTCGACGAGATCGAGCGCTCCTTTCAGGCCGACCTGCCCGATCGCGCCAGTCAGAGGCTCGAGGAGCAGCAGCAGAAGGCGCTCCAGAACCTGCGCAATACCCGCCAGGCGCTCGAGGCGAACGACTTCGACCTCGCCGCCGAGTCGGCCCGCGAGCTCTCGGAGCGCGCCCAGGACCTCGAGCGCACCGCCCTCGACCAGGCGGCCCTCGACCGGGCCGTGCAGCTCCCCGAGGCGCTCCAGCGCGAGTCCCGCAAGCTGGCCGAGCGCACCGCCAGAGACGCGCGCCGGGCCCAGGAGGTGGCCGACCGCCTCGACGCCCTCTTCCCGCCACCGAGCCAGTCGCTCGACGCCGCCGAGCAGCAGCAGCTCAAGGCCATCGCGAAGCAGCAGCAGAAGCTCGGCGAGAAGGGCGAGCAGCTCAAGCAGCAGATGAGCGAGCTGTCGAGCCGCGCGCCCCTCTTCGACGACGAGGCGAAGCAGCAGCTCGACCAGGCGGCCCAGCGCATGGGCTCGGCCGGAGAGCGCCTCGACGGCAAGGACGTCGGCCGCGGCGCGAGCGACCAGCAGGGCGCCCTTCAGGCCCTGCAGCAGCTGCAGCAGCAGCTCCAGCAGGCCGAGCAGCGCGGCGGGAAGGGCCAGGGCGGACTGCCCCGGCCCCTACGGCCGAGGCGCTCCGGCTCGGGCCGGCAGGCGGCGAACCAGAAGGTCGAGATCCCCGACGAAGACCCGGGCGCCAACCCCCGCGAGTTCCGCAAGGACGTGATGGACGCGATGAAGCAGGGCGCGCCCGACCGGTACCGGGAGCAGAACAAGAAGTACTACGAGGAGCTCGTCAAGTGAGGGGCCGGCGCGTGCCGCCGCTCGCGCGGGCCTGCCTCTCGCTCGCCGCCGCCCTGCTCGCATGCGCCGGCCCGGCGCTCGCCCAGCAGGACCCCTCGGCCGACGAGGCGCTGCCGCAGCTGAAGGGCGAGGCGAAGGCCCGCATCCAGAACCTCGAGCAGTACCTCGAAGACTGGGACCTCGACGGCGCCCGGGCCGAGCTCGCCGCGCTCGAGAAGCTCGCCCCCGCCGACGTCGAGCCGGTGCGCTACTTCCGCGGCCGCATCGCCTTCGAGGCGGGCGACTACCCGCGCGCCGCCGACGAGCTCGCCGCCTCGGGCGTGCGCGACAAGCCCGGCAGCTGGCTGCGCCTCGTCAAGGACACCCGGGACATCGTCGCGGGCCACCAGCGCGCCGAGAGCGAGCACTTCGTCTTCCTCTACCCCGAGGGTAAGGACGCGGTCCTGGTGCCGTGGGCCCTCGAGGCCCTCGAGCGCATTCACGCCGCCCTCGCGAAGGACCTGGGCCACGCCCCCCTCGGCAAGGTGCGCGTCGAGGTCGTCTCGTCGGCCGCCGAGCTGGCGAAGGTGTCGACGCTGTCGCGCGAAGCCATTCGCACCACCGGAACCATCGCCATCTGCAAGTTCAACAAGCTGATGGTGACGTCGCCCAAGGCCGTCGTGCGTGGCTACGACTGGCTCGACACCCTCGCGCACGAGTACGTGCACCTCGTCGTCAGCCAGAAGTCGCGCAACACCGTGCCCATCTGGATGCACGAGGGCCTGGCGAAGTACCTCGAGTCGAGGTGGCGCGGCCCGCCCGGCGGCGCGATGACGCCCTCGACGCTGGCGCTGCTGGGCGCGCGGGTGCGCAGCAACACGCTGGTGCCCTTCGAGAAGATGCACCCGTCGATGGCGCTGCTCCCCACGGCCGAAGACGCCGCCACCGCCTTTGCCGAGGTCTTTTTCGCCGTGCACCTCGTCGACACCGAGTCTGGCCCCGGCGCGCTGGGCCGGCTGCTGACGGCGATGGCCAGCGGCGCCAGCGACAAGGCCGCCATCGAGGCCGTCACCGGCAAGCGCTGGCCCGAGTTCGAGCGCGCGTGGATGGCGCACCTCAAGAAGCAGCCCTTCCCGAAGGAGCTCATCCCGCCCTCGGCGCACGAGAAGAAGCAGCTCGTCGAGGGCCAGGGCGAGCGTGAGCAGCAGAAGAAGAAGGGGCGCGACGTCTCGTTCGGCGACTTCGCCGAGGTGCAGGAGCCGCCCGCCCGCAAGGCCGCGCACCTCGGCGAGCTGATGCGGGAGCGCCGCCGCATGGGGGCCGCCGCGGAGCACTACCA
>JADCJJ010000176.1 GCA_020247085.1 Myxococcaceae bacterium
CCACGTCGAGCAGCAGATCGACCACGTGGTCGGCCAGCAGGTTGACCTCGTCGATGTAGAGGAAGCCGCGGTTCGCCCGCGCCAGGAGCCCCGGCGAGAACGAGCGCTCGCCGCGCGTCAGGGCCGCTTCGAGGTCGAGCGCGCCCACCACCCGGTCCTCGGTCACCCCGAGCGGCAGGTCGACGACCGGCACCGGCACCTCGCTCACCGAGCGGTTCGCCGCCTCGCTGCACCAGGGGCACCGGCTGGGGTCGCTCCCGGGGTCGCACTGGTACGGGCACCCCGTCACGACACGCATCTTCGGCAACAGCCCGGCGAGCGCCCGCACGGCCGTCGACTTCCCCGTGCCCCGGTCGCCGAAGACGAGCACGCCGCCGAGGCCCGGGTCGATGACCGCGAGTTGGAGCGCCAGCTTGAGCTCGTCCTGGCCGACGATCGCCGAGAAGGGGAAGAGCGGCATGAGGGACCTCGGGGACACGGCGCGGCGCTTCAGGCCAGCGCCGACTCAGGAGACTGCGTCATCGGCTTGCTCGTCACCGGCGTGCGCTTCTGCGCGCGCCACAGCCACCAGGTGCCCAGGGCGAGGCCACCGAAGAAGACGATCAGCGACTCGGGCTGGAGCATGAGCCAGGGCTCCTTGAGCAGCCCCCACTTGCCGACGATCTCGATCGGGGTCCATACGACGATCATCGCCCCCACCGCGTAACGAATGGCCGGGCCCCACCCGGTGTGCTGGTGCAGCTTGCGCACGCAGTAGATCGACCCGGCGATCGACAGCAGCAGCACCGCCTGCGTGAAGAGCCCGTGCACGCCGAAGACCTGCTCGTCGTAGGCCCACAGCAGCAGCAGGTAGAAGGCCCACACCGTCGTCGTGTACTGGAACGCGCTCCGCGGGCCGTAGTTGTCGATGCGCCCTGAGGCCGCTGGCCCCCGCATCGTCGGCACCCGCTCCCGCCACCACAGGAAGATGGGGCAGCGCGAGGCCTCGAGGAAGACGAGGTACGCGAGCACCAGCGCCATCGCGCCCCAGGTGTACTTGAGCAGCACGTACTCGCCGTAGATGGCGACCACCTGGCCGTCGATCACCGTGAGCGCCTTGCCGATGCCGAAGGTGCGCGCGGCGATCGTCAGCCCATACTCGACGCCGCCCGTCCAGATGAGGTTGCCCCCGAAGATGCCCAGGATCGACTGCGCCGCGTCGCTCTTCACCCGCGACGTCGCCCACACCAGCACGAAGCCCAGCACCGTCAGCCCGACCGCCACCCAGCCGAGGAACGGCGTCACCGGCAGCGTGCGCACCTCGAGCGGCCGCCCCGACTCGACCGTCGCCAGCGCCGTCACCAGCGCCTGCTGTGCCTCGACGCTGCGTGTCTTCTTCAGCGCCTTCGAGAGCTCTTCGGCCACCGGGCGGTCGGTCAACAGCCGCGCCGTCAAGCCAGCCTCGGGCCTTGGCGGCGAAACGCGGTGCTCGACGGCGTTGATGACCACCATCAACAGGTGCGCCGACGCGAGCATGAACAGCACGAACGCGCTCGTGACGATCGTCCTCAACAACGCTGGAATCTGCCGATCCACTCAGACCTCCCGGGCCGATCTGGCCGTCGCGGGTTTGTATAATCTTGTGTTCGCGACTTGACGTCAAGCTAGGTTGACAGTGCCCGACAAAAGCACGGAACAGTCCCACAGTCACCAGTCCGTCAGGCAAGGTTGACGCTGGTGGCTGTCAAGGCATAGCGTCATCGCATGAGGCCTCGATGAAGACCAACAATCTCGGGTGGTTCAGCATCTTCCGACTGGGCTTGGTGCAGGCGTCACTGGGAGCGATCGTCGTGTTGACGACGTCGACGCTGAACCGGGTGATGGTGCTCGAGGTGGGGCTGGCGGCGATGATCCCCGGGGCGCTGGTGACGCTGCACCACGCGATGCAGATGCTGCGGCCGCGCATGGGGCACGGCTCGGACCACGGCCAGCGGCGCACGCCGTGGATCATCGGCGGCATGGCGACGCTCGCGCTCGGCGGCGTGCTGGCGGCTGCGGGGACGGCGCTGATGAAGGGCGACCTCGCGCTCGGGCTCGCGGTCGGGGCGGTGGGCTTCACGCTCATCGGCGCCGGGGTGTCGGCGGCAGGGACGTCGCTGCTCGTGCTGATGGCCAAGCGCGTTCACGCGCAGCGGCGCGCGGCGGCCGCGACCATCGTGTGGATGATGATGATCATGGGCTTCGCCGTCACCGCGGGGTCGGCGGGGCGGTTGCTCGACCCCTACACGCCGCTGCGCCTGGTGCAGGTGGCCGCCGGGGTGTCGCTGCTCGCATTCCTGCTGTCGCTCATCTCGATCTGGGGGCTCGAGGGAGACGACGCGCAGCCCGAGGCGACGCCCGAAGCGCGGCCGCCGTTCCGCGAGGCGCTCAAGCAGGTGTGGCAAGAGAGCGACGCCCGTCGCTTCACGCTCTTCGTGGCGATCTCGATGCTCTCGTACAGCGCTCAGGATCTGGTCCTCGAGCCCTTCGCCGGGGCGCACTTCGGCTTCACGCCCGGCGAGACGACGAAGCTGTCGGGCGTGCAGCACGGCGGCGTCTTCGCGGGCATGTTGCTCGTCGCGTTGGCGACGACGCTGCTGCGGTCGACGCCGGCGGCGAGCCTCAAGAAGTGGGTCGTGGGCGGGTGCCTCGCCTCGGCCATCGCCATGGGCGGCCTGGTGGCCGGCGGGCTGCAATCAGGGCCGTGGCCGGTCCGGGCCAACGTCTTCCTCCTCGGCCTTGCCAACGGCGTGTTCAGCATCGCGGCCATCGGCGCGATGATGGCGCTGGCGAGCCAGGGGCGCGGCGCGCGCGAGGGTGTTCGCATGGGGCTCTGGGGCGCGGCGCAGGCGATCGCCTTCGGCGCAGGCGGCTTCGTGGGCACGGTCATCGTCGACGCGGCGAAGTACCTCGGGTTCGCCCCGGGGCCGGCGGCGGCGGTCGTCTTCGCGCTCGAGGTGGTCGGCTTCCTCGCGGCGCACTGGATCGCCCTGAGCGTCAACTTCGAGAAGCCTGCCGAGCCGGCGACGGTGACGCCCGCGCAGGGCACTGCCGTTCACCAGCCTGCGTAACCGCTCCACCGGGCTCAGCCCCTGCCCGCCAGTGTCGTCTCCGGGGAGGGCCCGGGCCGCTGGTGGTGGAGCCTGCGAGGCGGCACCCGAGACCTCGTCGAGCGGTGTCCTCGGACCGGCCCTTCAGGCGCGCGCCAGCCTCGTCGCCGTGGCCCGCCAGGCACGAGGCAGGGCGCCCCGCGCGAACGCCGTCGCGAACCAGCCGGCGTCGTCACCGCAGCCGCCAGCGCCGCACGAGCCCGGGTCGCGCGGCGCTCCGACCGAAGCCGCCCGAGCTCGCGCCTGCGCCTGGCGCCCACGCCGCGCGCCGGACACGACCCGGGGGCTGCTGCCTGCCGCTGCGACCGGGCGACTGCGTCAGCGGCTTTGCTTGCGTCGAGACGCCGGCGGGCGCATCAACCCGGCGTGACGCCCTCGCTGCAGACCGACCGCTCGACGCTCGAGTCCCCCGGCGTGGGCCGCGTGCAGCTGTACGGGAGCGAGCTCCAAGCCGAGCGCCCGCCGGTGTTGCTCGTGCACAGCGTCAACGCGGCCGGGAGCGCATACGAGGTGAAGCCCACCTTCGAGGCGCTGGCCGCCGAGCGCCCGACGTTTGCCATCGACCTACCGGGCTTCGGCATGAGCGAGCGGAGCGACCGGGTCTACACGCCGCGGCTGATGACCGACGCGGTGCTGCTGGCGAGCGACGAGCTCCGCCGCCGCAGCGGGAAGCAGGTCGACCTCTTCGGCCTGTCGCTGGGCTGCGAGTTCGTCGCGCGCGCGGCCGTGGAGCGCCCCGACTGGTTCCGAACGCTGTCGCTGGTGAGCCCGACCGGCTTCGACCGCCGCCGCGACGGCGCCACCGGCAGCACCCGCGCCATTCCCGCGATGTACGCGGCGTTGCGGTGGTCGCTCTGGAGCGAGCGCCTCTACGACGGCCTCACGCGCCCCGGCGTCATCCGCTACTTCCTCGAGCGCACCTTCGGCTCGAAGCAGATCGACGAGGGGCTCTGGGCTCACGACGTGCGCATCACCCGCGAGTCCGGGGCCCGCTTCGCGCCGCAGTCGTTCCTCGCCGGCCACCTCTTCTCGGCTGACATCACCCGCGTCTACGAGGCGTTGACGCTGCCGGTGTGGGTCGCCCACGGCGTCCGCGGAGACTTCACGCGCTACCCGGGCCTGGGCGCGATGCAGGCGCGGCCGAACTGGAGGGTGCGCGTCTTCCAGACGGGCGCCATGCCGAACTTCGAGGCGCGCGCCGGGTTCGAGGCCGAGCTGCGCGCGTTCCTGAGTCAGCCGCCGACGGCGTGATCGCCCAGCTCGTGCCCCCGCACCCCGTCGCGGGCGACGCGCGCGTAGAACGCCGCGAGCGTCTCGGTGCCGTACGAGGGCGTCAGCTCGTCGCGGTAGGTCCCCGTCTCGGGGTCGAGCACCAGCATCGACTCGGTCGCATAGTAGCGGCCGATGCGCGCGAACTCGGCCTTGTCGGCCAGCGCGGGCACGAGCGCGCCGAGCGCCGACAGCACTGCCACGACGACGTCCATCAGCCATGGGGGCACGGCGCGGAGCTTCAGGGGGACGTCGAGCGCCCGCGCGAGGAGCTCGGCCTGCTGGCGGGGCGTGATGGCGGGGCCAGGGCCTGCGACGATCAGCACCTGCCCGTGCCTCGCCTCGTCGACGAGCACCTCGGCCATGAAGCGCGCGAGGTCGGCCTCACCGATGGGCTTGCACGCGGTGCGCTGCCCGTCGCCGAAGACGAGAAACGGGCGCCCCGTGCGCACCCGCTCGACCTGCCCCGCGAGGGACTTGAAGAACGCCGTCGGGCGGATGATCGACCAGGACAGCCCCGAGGCCTTGAGCGCAGCCTCGAACTCGAGCTTGGCGAACTGGAAGGCGAGCTTCGGGCGCTGCACGCAGATGGCCGACAGGAGCTGAAAGTGTCTGGCCCCGTGCGCGCGGGCAACGTCGAGCACCGCGAGGTTGGCGTCGCGCTCGATGCGCCAGGCGTCGCGCACGCCACCGGAGCGCGTGGCGAGGCACGAGACGACCGCGTCGAGGGAGGTGCCTGCGAGCGCCGCCGTGAGGGACTCGCGCGAGGTGACGTCGCAGAAGCGCACCTCGGCGCCGCGGAGCCGCTCCCGCACCCGCTGCTCGTCGTCCTGCCCGCCGACGCCCGACCGCCTGCGCGCGATGCACAGCACCCGGTGCCCGCGCGCCACCAGCGCCTCGACGACATGTCGGCCGATGTAGCCGGTGCCTCCGACGACCAGCACGCGCAGCCCGCTCATGTCATTCACGGTCGCACGCGGGGCCCCCGTGACCGTCACCAGTCGGTCACGCTCAGGGCGATCGGGCCGTGATGCAGGGCCCCGGGCGCCCGGCTCGGTCGGCCCGTGGGCGCCCGACCGTCGCTCGCGCCGAGCCGCGGGGAGCGGCTGAGGCTGGGGTGCGTCAGGTCGCTCGTCTGGCCAACCCTCGTTCGACGCTCGAGGGGGCGGCCGCTTCCACCCCCCCGCACCTGGGTCGCCAAGGGGGTATACCTCCCTCCGAGCGGGTACGAGGAGGGCTTCCTCGCCACCGCGCACACCCCGGCCGCCGTCGTTCGGCTGCTCGAGGTGCACTGTTTGGAGGCGGAGATGCGGTGGTTCCGAGGGAAGGCCGAGTACGTCGTGGCCGGTGGGGCCCTGGCGGCGGTCGCGCTGATGGTGTCGTGGTGGGCCGTGCTGGCGCGGCGGTTGGTGCACACCACCATCGAGCTCGAGCAGCAGCTGCACCTGGCGAAGACCGGTACCCCCATCGATCTCACCGACCAGGCCTTTCGCATGAACCTGATGGTGGTGACCGAGTTCGGCGCCATCGCCATCTCGCTGGCCTCGGCGATCGGCGCGCTGCTTTACGTCGCACGTCAGCGCAGCCTCGCCAACGTCCGCATGGAGCGGCTCCTGCAATTCACCTCGCATGAGCTCAAGACGCCCATCGCTGGCGTGCGGGCCCTGCTGCAGACGCTGGCGATGGGCGCAGTGCCCGAGGCGCGTAAGGCAGAGTTCATCGAGCGCGGGGTGCAAGAGGTCGACCGCCTCGAGCACCTCGCCGAGACGATCCTCGCGTGGCAGCGCAGCGTGGCCTCGTCGGACCGGCTCTCGCCGTCGGCGCTCGACGCTCGTCGTCTGGTGGAGCAGGTGCTCGAGCACCGGGCGCAGACGGGCGTGAAGGAGACCGTCGAGGTCCGGATGCTCGAGACCGCGACGGTGCTCGCCGACAGTGACGCCTTTCGCGTCATCCTCGAGAACCTGCTCGACAACGCGCGCAAGTACGGCGGCGGCACCACCGAGGTGCGGGGCACGGTGTCGGGGCAGCAGTGGCAGCTCAGCGTGCGCGATGGCGGGGCCGGCTTCCCCAGCGCCGAGGCCGAGCGGCTGTTCGACCCCTTCAAGCGGCACGATCACGACGGCGTGACGCACGGGAGCGGCCTGGGCCTCTTCATCTCGCGGCAGCTCGCCAAGCGCATGCAGGGCGATCTCACGGCGCGCAGCGAGGGGCCGGGGCGCGGCGCCGTCTTCACCGTCACTCTGCCGGTCGGGGGGGCCGCCCATGGCTGAGCGCGTACTGGTGATCGAAGACGACGGCCTGGTGCGGGACCTCTTGACGCTGAACCTCTCGCACGCCGGTTACGCGGTGAGCGAGGCACACGATTTCGCGCAGGGGCAGGCGCGGCTGCTCGAGGGCCGGTTCGAGCTCGCCCTCGTCGACGCGATGCTCCCGGGCGGTGACGGTTTCACCCTCGTCCGCGCCGCGCGCGAGAAGGGCCTGCGCCAGCCGCTGGTGATGCTGACGGCGCGGGGCGACGTCCCCTCGAAGGTGCGCGGCCTCGACTGCGGTGCCGACGACTACCTGCCCAAGCCCTTCGACGTGCAGGAGCTGCTGGCGCGCGTGCGGGCGGCCCTGCGGCGCGCGTCCCGGGGCCCGATGAAGGACACGCGGCTGTCGATCGGCGCGTACTGGGTGCGCTTCGACACGGGCCAGGCGCAGACGAGCGAGGGCGTCATCTCGCTGTCGGACAAGGAGCTGCGGCTGATGCAGCTCTTCGCCAGCCGCCCCGACGAGGCGCTCTCGCGCGCCGACATCCTCGAAGAGGTGTGGGGCATGGACGCCTTTCCGACCGACCGGAGCGTCGACAACTTCATCATGCGCCTGTGGCGGCTCTTCGAAGAGAACCCCGAGTCGCCACGGCACCTCGTCACCCTGCGGGGCCGCGGGTACCTGTTCAAGCCGTGAGGGCGCCGGAGGCGGCTGGTCCGTGGCCTCGTCGGCGAGCGGTCATGTCTTGAAGGCCCGCGCGCGAGCGCGTAGGCGCCGGCCCATGACGGCTCAGCTGATCGACGGGAAGGCGCTCGCCGCGAAGGTGCGCGACGAGGTGAAGCACGAGGCGGCGGCGGTGGTGGCCCGGTACGGGCGCGCGCCGGGCATCGCGGTGGTGCGCGTCGGCGACGACCCGGCCTCGCAGGTCTACGTCACCTCGAAGGAGAAGACGGCGCGGGAGCTCGGCTTTGGCTCGTGGCACCACCACTTCCCCGCGACGATGACGCAGGCCGAGCTGCTGGCCGTGGTGGCGAGGCTCAATGCCGAACCGCTCGTCGACGGCATCCTCGTGCAGCTGCCGCTCCCCAGGCACCTCGACGCCAACGCGGTGCTGGCGGCCATCGACCCTTCGAAGGACGTCGACGGCTTCCACGCCACCAACGCGGGGCTGCTCTTCCAGGGCCGCCCGGGGCTGGTGCCCTGCACGCCCGCCGGCTGCATGCGCATGCTGCAGGAACTCCGCTACGACGTGACGGGCCGGCGCTGCGTCGTCATCGGTCGCTCCACCATCGTCGGGCGGCCGATGGCGATGCTGCTGCTCAACGCGAGCGCCACCGTCACCATCTGCCACTCGAAGAGCGACGTCGCCGCCGAGGTGCAGCGCGCCGACGTGGTGGTGGCGGCCGTCGGGGTGTCGAGGCTGGTGAAGGGCGACTGGGTGAAGCCGGGCGCCGTCGTCATCGACGTGGGCATGAACCGCGGCCCCGACGGCAAGCTGTCGGGTGACGTCGACTTCGAGGCCGCGAAGGAGCGCGCTGCCTTCATCACCCCCGTGCCCGGTGGGGTGGGGCCGATGACGATCGCGATGCTGATGCACAACACCGTGGTGGCGGCGAAGGCCCGGCTCTCGCGCTGACTCCCGTGCCCGCGCCTTAGCCGCGCGCGCGGAGCGCCGAGACGATCATGCGGGCCGCGGGGCTGCGGTTGAGCGTGTAGAAGTGGATCCCCGGCACGCCGCGCTGCAGCAGCTCGAGGCACTGCACCGTCGCGTGCGCCACACCCAGCTGCATCACCGCCGTCGGGTCGTCCTTCACCTTCTCGAGCTCGAGCTGGAGCCGCATGGGCACCGTCGCGCCGCACATGCGCACGAAGCGGTTCACCTGCTCGACGTTGGTGATCGGCATGATGCCGGGGACGATGGGCACGTTGATGCCGGCGCGCCGCGCCCGCTCGACGAAGTCGAAGTAGAAGGCGTTGTCGAAGAAGAGCTGGGTGACGACGAAGTCGGCGCCCGCGTCGACCTTGAGCTTGAGGTGCTGCAGGTCGGCCTCGCGCGACGATGTCTCGACGTGCCCCTCGGGGTAACCGGCGCCGCCGACGCAGAAGCCCAGGTCGCGCTCGCGGATGAACTCCACCAGCTCGTTCGCGTACCCGAAGCCCCCCTCGGTGCGCTCGAACACCGCCTGGCCCTTCGGCGGGTCGCCCCGCAGCGCCAGCACGTTCTCGATGCGGGCCTTCGCCAGCCGCGCCAGCACCTCGGCGATCTCGGTCTTGGTGTGCCCGACGCAGGTGAGGTGCGCCATGGGCTCGATGCCCGTGCGCTCCTTGATGTGCGTCACCAGCTCGATCGTGCGGTCACGCGTCGAGCCGCCGGCCCCATAGGTCACGCTCACGAAGCCGGGCTCGAGCGAGCGCAGGTCCTCGAGGGTGTCCCACAGCTGCTTCTCGCCCTCGGGCGTCTTCGGCGGGAAGAACTCGAAGCTGAAGCACGGCTTGGACGGGTTCAGGCAGTTGCGGATCTTCACGGGGCTCCCTCTGCCAGATGCCGCGCGGCGATGCACGCCCGCTGCCCCCGTGGTCCGCGCCCACGGTCGCGTCGTGAACGTTGACATGCCCCACCGTGCGGACTCAAAGGCGCGCATGCCCCGACTGACCCCGCTGAACGCCGCCCACAAGAAGCTTGGTGGCCGGCTCGTCGACTTCGCCGGCTGGGAGCTGCCCGTGCAGTACGCCGGCCTCATCGCCGAGCACGAGGCGGTGCGCACCCGCGCCGGGCTCTTCGACGTCAGCCACATGGGCGAGGTCGAGTTCCGGGGCCCGGGCGCGCTCGAGGCGGCCAACCGCCTCATCACCAACGATCTCGCCCGCATCGCCGACGGCCAGGCCGTGTACTCGGGGTTGCTCAACCCCGAGGGCGGCTTCGTCGACGACATCGTCGCCTACCGCTTCTCGCCCGAGCACATCTTCATCTGCGTCAACGCCGCCAACCGCGAGAAGGACTTTGCGTGGATGAAGGCGAACGCGAAGGGCGTCACGCCGGTCGACCGCTCCGATGACTTCGCGCAGATCGCCGTGCAGGGCCCGAAGGCGTTCGGCCTCGTCCAGCGTCTGTGCCCGAAGGACCTCGCCGGCGTGGGCACCTACCGCTTCACGACCGGCCCGGTCGCCGGCGTCGAGTGCATCATCTCGCGCACCGGTTACACCGGCGAAGACGGCTTCGAGCTGTACTGCCCGCCGGACCGCGCCGAGGCCCTCTGGTTCGCGCTCCTCGAGGCGGGGCAGGGTGACGGCGTAGTGCCCGCCGGCCTGGGCGCCCGCGACTCGCTGCGCACCGAGATGAAGTACGCGCTGTACGGCAACGACATCGACGACGCGCACACGCCGCTCGAGGCGGGCCTGGGGTGGATCGTCAAGCTCGACAAGGCCGAGTTCATCGGGAAGGACGTACTGGTCAGGCAGAAGGCCGCTGGCGTCGCCCGCAAGCTCGTCGGCTTCGAGCTCACCGAGCCGGGCGTGCCGCGCGCGCACTATGCGATCGTAAAGGACGGGCAGAAGGTCGGCGAGGTGACCAGCGGCACCATGGGTCCGACGGTGAAGAAGGCCATCGGTATCGGCTACGTGCCCACCGCGCTCGCCGCCGAGGGCAGCACGTTTCACGTCGACATTCGCGCCCGGCCCGTCGCGGCCCGCGTCGTCAAGACGCCCTTCCACTCGCGCGGTTGATCCCTCTTTCCCTCGCAGCCTCTCAAGGAGTCCATCATGGCGAACGGCGAATACCCGAAGGACCTCAAGTACACGAAGGACCACGAGTGGGCGAAGCAGGGTGGCGCCAGCATTCAGGTCGGCGTCACCTGGCACGCGCAGGACGCGCTGGGCTCGGTCGTCTACGTCGAGCTGCCGAAGGTGGGCACCGAGGTGAAGGCGGGCGCGCAGTTCGGCGTCATCGAGTCCACCAAGGCCGTGTCCGAGCTCTACGCGCCGCTCTCCGGCAAGGTGTCGAAGGTGAACGACGCGGTGGTGTCGAACCCCGCGCTGGTGAACGAGGCGCCGTATGGCGGCGGCTGGTTGATCGAGATCGAGGGCGCCAGCGCCGCCGAGTGGGACGCGCTTCTCGACGTCGACACCTACGTGAAGTCGCTCGGGTGAAGCGCGCGCGCGCGCCCGGCCTCGAGGCGCCGCGAAGCCCGGGTGCCCGGGTCTTGCCGACCGCGAGGTTCCGCCCCACGCCGCTGAGGTTCGAGGCTGCGCCCGGCCTCGAGGCGCCGCGAAGCCCGGGTGCCCGGGTCTTGCCAACCGCGAGGTTCCGCCCCACGCCGCTGAGGTTCGAGGCTGCGCCCGGCCTCGAGGCGCCGCGAAGCCCGGGTGCCCGGGTCTTGCCGACCGCG
>JADCJJ010000177.1 GCA_020247085.1 Myxococcaceae bacterium
CTCGGGCCGTGCGGACGACGCGCCCTCCAGCGCTCCGCCGCGCCGATGCCCCGTCACGCCGAGGGGCGCAGCGCACGACGGCTCGGGCCGTGCGGACGACGCGCCCTCCAGCGCTCCGCCGCGCCGATGCTCCGTCACGCAGAGGAGCGCAGCGCACGACGGCTCGGACCGTGCGGGCGACGCGCCCGCCAGCGCTCCGCCCGACCGACGCCCCGTCATGCCGAGGAGCGCAGCGCGGGGCGGCTCGCGCCGTGCGGACGACGTGCCCACGCGCCCGCCAGCGCTTCGCCCGACCGACGCCCCTTCATGCCGAGGGGCGCCGCGCGGGGCGGTGCACGACGCGCCCGCCACGACCTGTTCTGCTTGCGCGCCTGGCGTCGAGCCCTCACGCCCGGCGCCAGGCGCGAGCGCCGCCCGCATCGGTCCCGTTCGCGCGGGCTCGACCGCCGGCCCGCTCGTGCTCGGACGTCGGGGCCAGGCGCCCGCGCGCGGCGGAACGTGGCAGAGTGCGCTCGTGCGTGCCCTCGAGGCGGACTTCCTGTCGGGCGAAGCCCTCTACCGCCGGGTGGTACTGGAGCGCATGGCCCGCGCGCGCGAGTCGGTGCTCGTCGCCACCGCCAACGTGAAGGCGATGCTCGTCGAGCTCGACGGCCGCTTCCGCCCCGTCGCCGACCTCTTTGCCGCGCTGGCCCGCAAGGGCGTCACCGTGCGGGTGCTGCACGCCGAGCTGCCGTCGCGCCCGTTCCGCGCCGCCTTCGACCGCCACGAGGCGCTCCTGCGCCGCGGGGGGCCGTCGGGGGCGCGCCTCGAGCTCAAGCAGTGCCCCCGCGTGCACTTCAAGGCCGTGCTCGTCGACGGCGCGTGGCTCTACCTCGGCAGCGCCAACCTCACCGGCGCGGGCCTCGGCGCCAAGCACTCCGACGCCCGCAACTTCGAGGTGGGCTTCGGCACCGAAGACTTCGACACCATCGACCAGGTGAGCGCCCTCTTCGACGCGGTGTGGAGCGGCGCCTCATGCCGCACCTGCCGCCTCTTCGACGTCTGCCCCGACCCCATCGGCGAAGGGCCCGCGCGGCCCACCCGGCGCGGCCGCGGCGGCTCGGGCGGCGTCGTGCTGGGGCGCCCGCGGCGCCTTGGGCGGAGCGGGTGATGGACGCGCTGATTCTCGACCTGGGCAACGTGCTCGCCTTCCACGACAACGAGCGGCTCTTCGACGCCATGGCCGGGGCCTTCGGCACCACCCGCGAGGCGATGCGGGAGCGCCTCGACGGCGGCCTGTGGGACCGCGTGAACCGTGGCCAGCTGCCCGGAGACGCCCTGCGGCGAGCGCTCGTCGCACGCCTGGGGCGCGAGGTGACGGAAGAGGCGTGGTTCGCGCTGTGGAACTGCCACTTCACCCTGCACGACGAGATGGTGCGCGAGGTGGAGCGCCTCGTCGGCCGCGTGCGGCTGGTGCTGCTGTCGAACACGCACGATCAGCACGTCGCCTGGCTCCGGCCGCGCCTGCCGGTACTGGAGCGCTTCGACGGGCTGGTGCTCTCGTACGAGGTGGGCCTGGTGAAGCCCGAGCCCGCCATCTACGCCCGCGCCCTCGCGCTGGCGGGCGTGCCGGCCGCACGGGCCGCCTTCTTCGACGACGTGCCACGCTACGTCGAGGCGGCGTGCGCCCTGGGGCTGCATGGGCGCGTATTCACCACCGCGCCCGCCTTCCGCCAGCAGCTCGCAGCCCTGCGCCCCGACCTGGTCGATGGCGCCCTGCCGCCCGACGGTCAGCGCAGCGCGTAGTCGATGGCGTAGTCGCCCTTCGCCTTCGTCGGCGGGTCCCACCCGCGGCCCTGTAGGTTGTTGTCGCGCAGAATGCGCTGCACCTCGTTGCCGCGCGCCGCCGAGAGGTCCTGCTGGGCCTTCTTCATCATCGTCCACACCTCCTGGGCGATGGAGAGGTCGTCGACGAGGGCGCCGTGACCGGTGACCGGCTGCCCGACGTTTCCCGCCGCGAAGGGCTTGAAGTCGAGCGTCTTGAGCAGCTCCGGAGACAGCGGGATCTCGCTCTTCGCCTCGGCCGCGTACTGGGCCACCTCGGTGAGGAAGGCGTTGAGCTCGGTCTCGCCCTGGTTCGCCTGCTGCCGGTACCAGGCCTCGATGCCCGCGCGGTCGTTGGCCTGGAGCTGCGGGTTCTTTTTCAGCGCGAAGCCCGAGAGCGTGCGAATCGCGTCCTCCTGCTCACCGAGGGGGCGCAGCACGCGGTTGAAGTCGATGGGGCTGCCCTTCTGGCGCGCGAAGGCGTTGAGCTCGTCGAGGAAGGCCTGCTTCGGGGCGCCGGTCTTCGCGTTCTGCGTGGCGAACCACTTCTCAAAGGCGGGCGCGTCGCCGGGGGTGAGGCCCGGCACGCCCTTCGCGAGCGCGTAGTCCATCATCAGCCCGGCGGCGGCGCCGTTGAGCGCGTACTGCGCCTTGCGGATGGCGCTCGTGTAGCCGGCCTCGGCCTCGAGCTCGATCTGAATGTCGTTGCTGATCATCGCGCCGCTCATCTTCGCCGCGTCGAGCGGGCGGCGGCTGGTTCGGTCCTGGAACGAGAGCGCCTGGCCGGCCTTCGCGTCGTAGAACTCGGTGTAGTCCATCGAGCCGATGATGAAGTTCCACGACTGCGGGTTGATGCCGAGCGCCTGCTGCCGGTAGGTGTTGAACCAGATGGCCTGGCTCCAGCCGCCAGCCCCCTCGACCATGCGGTGCAGCACCTCGACGTGCGCCGCCACCAGGTTCTTGCGAAGGTCCTGGGCGACCTTCGCCTTGTCGGTGGCCTGGCTCAGCGGGCTGTTGCGCAGGCTGGCGCCCAGCTCGGCGAGGAAGGCGTCCTTGTTGGGGCCGGCGAGCTGCGCGTCGAACTCCTTGAGGAAGCCGCCGAACGTCTGCTGCTTCGTCAGGGCGGAGCTCAACCGCACCGGCGAGGCGAAGCTCGCCTCGTTCAGCTCGCGAAGCTGGTTCAGCCCCACGCCGATGCGCTGCAGCAGGTCGGTCTTCTCCCGCCCGTCGGGCATGTCGACGATCTGCTTCGCGGCCGCGACGTAGGTGGCGGGCTGCCCCACGGTGGCGCGGCCGTTCATCTCGGCCCACGCCATGAAGAGCGACGTGGCCGCCTTGCCCCTGAGGAAGTCGCGCACGTCGCTGGCGCTGCCCGCGTCACGCACCGCGCGGTCGGTGTTGCCGCCGATGCTGCGCTGGAGCTGGTCGACGCTCTCAGCGAAGGCGTCGTACCGCCCGCGAATGGCGTCGGCGACGACGCGCTGAAGCTTCGCGTCCTGCTTGCCGCTGATGGGCTGGCCGGGCCAGAGGCGGTCGATGAGGGCCTTGTCCACGGTGAGGGCCGGGTCGAGCTTCTTGAGGCCCTCGGCGGCCGCGGCGACGATGGCCGAGCGGTCGAGCAGGGCGTTCGCCGTCTGCAGCAGCTGCGCCTTCGAGGGCTGGCCGTTGGCGGCGGGGAAGTCGGGCGCGGCGGCGATGAGGTCGGCGAGCTCCTTGATGCGCGGCTCTCCGGCGTCGCGGAAGGCCGAGACCAGCGCGCTCTGGTCGGTCTCGTCGAGATGGAAGCGCCCGCGAATCTGCCGGGCCACGGCGCCGGCCTCGAGGGCGAGCACGTTCGTCTCGCCGCCGACGTTCTCGGTGATGCCCTTCTGCACCGCGACCCGGTACATGCTCGCGGCCGCCGGCGCGACGCTGTTGGAGCCGTTCCAGCCCCAGGCGGCGTTCAGCTTGCCGGTGGCGGCCGACTCGAGCAGCGTGTCGAAGATCTGCTGGTTGGCGCTGTCGGTGCGGCTGTCGATCTTCCGGGCGTGCTTGGTGCCCGACGCGTCGATGGCCGTGCCCTCTTTCATGCCGATGAGCACCCGGGTGCCCGCGAACGGGTCGCGGTCGGACCCGTAGCGAATGCGGGCCCGGTACATGAGGTCGGCCTTCTGCAGGTCCTTCGTCAGCTTGCCGGTCTTGAGGTCCTTCTTCGCCATGAAGGTGTCGAAGAAGAAGTCGCGGCCGATGGCCACGCGGGGCTGCCCGTTGTTCGGGTTCACCTCGTAGCTGCGGCTGTCGAGCGTGAACGAGACGTAGGGGTTGGCCCGGCGCAGGGCGTGCGCGTCGCTCTCCCAGCTCATCTCCTCGAGAGGCACGGTGCCCACGGTGAGGCCGGCGACGGCGCGGGAGCGCTGCAGATCGTTCAGCGCGCTGGCGGCGAGGGCGACCGTCTCTTCCTTCGTCAGGCCGGTGATGACGCGCGTGTCTTCGACCTCTTCGCCGTCGCGGCCGTAGGTGATGGGCGCGTTCTTGAGCGTCTCGGCGCTCATGTGCGGCACGCCGGTGAGGTCGACGACCGTCGGCTCGATGATCTGCAGCGTCACGCCGTCGATGGCCATGGTGGCCTCGGGCTTGAGCCGCGCCGCCCGGCCGAACTCGGTGGTGCTCGCCGCGTAGTTGGCGCGGGTGGCGTCGTCGAGGCCGAGCGCCCGCGCCAGGCCGGAGCCCCGCGAGAGGTCGAAGACGTCGCCGGCCTTCACCTTGCCGCCGACGACCACGTCGTCCATCGCCTGCACCAGGTCGGTCACGTAGGCGCGCACGCTCTGGTTCGACGCGGTGGCCTGGCCCTGCAGCTCCTTCATCGCCGCCTTCAGGCTGGCGCCGTCCTTCACCACCTTCGCGGCGGCGCCCTCGCCGACCTTGAGGCTGACGCCCCGGGTCTCGAGCTCCTTGCCGACGGCGTCGAACCACGCCGAGCGGTCCGACTTGTTGAACAGGTCCGGCCGGAACTGAACGCCGCGCTTGACGGTGATGCTGGGCATGCTTCCCCCGAAGGAAGTGATGAACGGAAAGACGAGGTTCTTGTCATGACACCCGGGCCCGGGCAACTGCGCAAGCCCGCGTGGCCGGCGGCTCGCCCCGGGCTCGGCGAAGCGGTAAGTGGGCGGACATGCGGAACACCCTGTGGGACTCGGTGGGCGACACGCCGCTCCTGCGGCTCTCGTCGCTGTCGGCGCGCACCGGCTGCGAACTCTTCGGCAAGGCCGAGTTCATGAACCCCGGCGGCAGCATCAAGGACCGGGCGGCGAAGGGGATGATCCGCGACGCCGAGCAGCGGGGCCTGCTGCGGCCGGGCGCCACCATCGTCGAGGGCACGGCCGGCAACACCGGCATCGGCCTGGCGGTGCTCGGCATCGAGCGGGGCTACCGCGTCGTGGTGACGATGCCCGACAACCAGGCGCGGGAAAAGTACGAGTACCTCGAGGCGATGGGCGTCGACGTGCGCCGGGTGCCGGTGGTGCCGTTCGCGAACCCGGCCCACTTCTTCCACCAGGCCCGGGCCCTGTCGGAGCAGCACGGCTGGTGGTGGGCGAACCAGTTCGAGAACCCGGCCAACGGCGACTTCCACTACGAGTCGACGGGCCGGGAGCTCTGGGAGCAGCTCGAGGGCCGCGTCGATGTGCTCGTCGCCTCGGCGGGCACCGGGGGCACCCTCGGGGGCGTGTCGCGGTACCTCAAGGAGCGCAACCCGGACCTCGAGGTGGTGCTCCTCGACCCGCACGGCTCTGGGCTGTACTGCCACTTCACCGAGGGGCGCGTCGAGGGCTCGGGCTCGTCCATCACCGAGGGCATCGGCATCATGCGGTTGACCGAGAACTTCAAGCGCGCGCGCATCGACGCGGCGCTGCGGGTCTCGGACCAGGAGATGATCGAGATGCTGTACCACCTGGCCCGCACCGAGGGGCTGGTGGTGGGCACCAGCGCCGCCCTCAACGTGCGTGGCGCCTACGAGGTGGCGAAGCGGTACCGCGGCTCGGGCAAGCGCGTCGTCACCTTCCTCTGCGACCACGGCAGCCGCTACGCGTCGAAGGTGTTCGACGCCGGCTTCCTCGCCGGCAAGGGCCTCGCCGTTCGGCCGCTCGACTGACCCACCGCCGCGCCGGCGCCCCCCCCTCTTCCGGGCGGGCGGTGTCTCCGCTGGAGACTTTTTCGCGGAATTGGCTGTCGGGCGGTCGGCGCTGGGCTATGTGACGGCCCGGTACGTCACCCAACCAGGAGTCCGCATGAAGATCCGTAAGGCCGCCGTCCTCGGCGCGGGCGTGATGGGCAGCGGCATCGCCGCGCATCTGGCCAACGCCGGCATTCCCGTGCTGCTGCTCGACATCGTCCCGCCGAAGGCCGATCCGACCGACACGCCCGACTCGAAGGCGTTCCGCAACAAGTTCGCGCTCACGGCGGTGGCGAACCTGGTGAAGCAGAAGCCGGCGCCGCTGATGACGCAAAAGGCGCTGTCGCTCATCGAGGTGGGCAACTTCGAAGACGACCTCGCCCGGGTGAAGGAGTGCGACTGGATCGTCGAGGTCATCAAGGAGGACCTGAAGCTGAAGAACGAGCTGTTCAAGAAGCTCGAGCACCTCGTCCACGACTGCGCCGTCGTCAGCTCGAACACCTCGGGCATGAGCATCAAGGGCATGACCGAGGGCACCAGTGCCGAGTTCAAGAAGCGCTTCCTCGTCACGCACTTCTTCAACCCCGTGCGGTACATGAAGCTGCTCGAGTTGGTGGCCGGCGAGCACACCGACCCCGCCATCGTGCGCGCGATGCACACCTTCGGTGAGCGCACGCTCGGCAAGGGCATCGTCTACGGCAAGGACACGACCAACTTCATCGCCAACCGCGTCGGCACCTACGGGATGATGCGCACGCTGCAGCTGATGAAGGAGCACGGGCTGTCGATCGAAGAGATCGACAAGGTCTTCGGGCCCGCCTTGGGCCGCCCGTCGTCGGCCGTCTTCCGCACCGCCGACCTCGTCGGCCTCGACACCTTCTTCCACGTCACGAAGAACTGCTTCGACTCGCTGCCGAACGACGAGGCCCGCGAGACGTTCAAGCCGCCGGCCTTCCTCGAGAAGATGATCGAGCGGAGGATGCTCGGCGACAAGACGCAGGGCGGCTTCTACAAGAAGCAGAAGGGCGGCGAGGGTGAGAAGGAGATCCTCGTGCTCGACCTCGAGACGCTCGAGTACCGCGTGCAGAAGAAGGTGCGCTTCGACTCGCTCGGTGCCGCGAAGGACATCGAGGACCTGCCCGAGCGCATCCGCGCGGTGCTGGGCGGCTCGGACAAGGCGGCGAAGTTCGCCGAGCAGGTGACGCTCGACACGCTCGCCTACGCCTCGCGGCGGCTGGGTGAGATCGCCGACGACTACGTCAACGTCGACCGCGGCATGCGCTGGGGCTTCGCGTGGGACATGGGCCCGTTCGAGGTCTGGGACGTGTACGGCGTCGAGAAGGGCGTCAAGCGCATGAAGGAGCTCGGCATCACCCCGGCCCCCTGGGTCCAGGCGATGCTCGACAGCGGGCGCACCAGCTTCTACGGCCGAGACGGCCTGAACGACACCTACTGGGACGTCGGCGCGAAGGCCTCGAAGCCGGTCGACCGCATCGCGCGGCAGGTCTCGGTCGAGCTCTTGCGCCGCGGCAACAAGAAGGTCGACGGCAACGACTCGGCGACCCTCTGGGACATGGGCGACGGCGTGCTGCAGCTCGAGCTGCACACGAAGATGAACAGCATCGACACCGGCATCATCGAGGCGATGAACAAGGCCGTCGAGCACGCCGAGAAGGGCTTCCGCGGCATCGTCGTCGGCAACGACGGCGCGAACTTCTCGGCCGGCGCCAACATCGCCATGCTCCTGTGGGCCATCAAGGACGGCCAGTGGGACGACATTCGCAAGCTCGTCGGCGGGTTCCAGGCGGCCAACCAGCGCCTGCGCTACTCGTCGGTGCCGGTGGTGACGGCGCCGTTCCAGCTCACCCTCGGCGGCGGCGCCGAGCTCGCCATGGCCGGGAACTTCGTGCAGGCCGCGGCCGAGACGTACATCGGCCTCGTCGAGGTGGGCGTGGGCCTCATCCCCGGCGGTGGCGGCAACCTGCAGCTGCTGCGCAACCTCTACGGCATGCACCAGGGCGCGAAGGACATGGACGCGCTGCCGTTCCTCAAGAAGGCGTTCCTCGCCATCGGCACCGCGAAGGTGGCCACCAGCGCCGAAGAGGCGAAGGAGGCCGGCTTCTTCTCGCCGCAGGACGGCATCTCGATGTCGCGCGACCACCAGCTCGCCGACGCCAAGGCGGTCTGCATCGGCCTGGCCGAGGGGGGCTTCCGCCCGCCCCGTCCGGCGACGTTCTTCCTCCCGGGCCGCAGCGGCGCCGCCACCATCGACATGATGCTGTACGACATGCAGCTCAACCATCAGATCAGCGAGCACGATCGGCTCATCGGCAAGAAGCTCGCGAGCGTGCTCACCGGCGGTGACACCTCGGCGTCGGTGGCCACCACCGAGGCGCGACTGCTCGAACTCGAGCTCGAGGCCTTCCTCTCGCTCTGCGGCGAGGAGAAGACCCAGGCGCGCATCGAGCACATGCTGCTCAAGGGAAAGCCGCTGCGGAACTAGCGCGCTCGCCTTCGACGCCCCTTCGTGGGCCCCCGGGCCGTCGAGCCGCGGGGCTCCTTGTCACGACCCCTCTCGTTCCCCTTCTCTTCGGTTCACGTCTCAGGAGCGTTCCCCATGGCCCAGCGAGTCGTCATCGCCAGCACCGCCCGCACCCCCTTCACCCGCGCCCACAAGGGCGAGCTGAAAGACACCAGACCCGACACGATGGCCGCGCACGTCATCAAGGCGGCCATCGAGCGCGTCCCCGGCCTCGACAAGGGGCAGATCGAAGACGTGGTGTTGGGCTGCGCCATGCCCGAGGCGGAGCAGGGCATGAACGTCGCCCGCATCGCCACGCTGCTCGCCGGGCTGCCCGACACGGTGCCGGCCATGACGGTCAACCGCTTCTGCGCCTCGGGCGTGCAGGCCATCGCGCAGGTGGCGGCGGGCATTCAGGCCGGGCAGTACGAAGTGGGCGTGGCCGGCGGCACCGAGACGATGACGCTGGTGCCCATGGGCGGCATCAAGGTGTCGGCCAACCCCGAGCTGATGGAGAAGTACCCCGAGGTGTACACCACCATGGGCGCGACGGCCGAGAAGGTGGCCGCGAAGTGGAACGTCTCGCGCGCCGACCAGGACGCGTTCGCGCTCGAGTCGCAGCGCCGCGCCGCCGCCGCGCGGGAGCAGGGCAAGTTCAAGGACGAGATCGCCCCCATTACCGCCCGCTGGTTCGACGACGCCGGCAAGGAGCGCTCCGGCACCGTCTCGGATGACACCATCTTGCGGCCCGAGACGACGCTCGAGGGGCTGCAGAAGCTGAGGCCGGCCTTCGACAGCAAGGGCACGGTGACGGCGGGCAACGCATCTCCGCTGACCGACGGCGCGGCGGCGGCGGTGGTGATGAGCGAGGCGAAGGCGAAGGCGCTCGGCGTCACCCCCCTCGGCTCCTTCGTGGACTTCACCGTCGCCGGCGTGCCGCCCGACATCATGGGCATCGGGCCGGTGCCGGCGGTGCGCAAGCTGCTGGAACGCAACAAGCTCTCCATCGCGGACATCGACCTGTTCGAGCTGAACGAGGCCTTCGCGGCGCAGGGCCTGTACTGCGTGCGCGAGCTCGGCATTCAGCTCGACAAGGTGAACGTCAACGGCGGCGCCATCGCGCTGGGCCACCCGCTCGGCGTGTCGGGCACGCGGCTCGTCGGCACCATCTTGCGGGAGCTCAAGCGCCGGGGCGGCAAGCGCGGCGTCGTGACCATGTGCATCGGCGGCGGCATGGGGGCCGCGGCGCTCGTCGAGGTGCCCTGACGCGCGCGCCGTGCGGCCGCGGTGTCGCCTGGGCGCCCGTCGAACTCCCCTGACGCGCGCGCCGTTCGACTGCGGTGGCGATGAGCACTCGAGGCGTGGCGCGTCGGCTGCCGTCGACCAGACCGCTCGGGCAGCTGCCTCGGGGTCGCCAGGGCCCGGCTTCGCGGCGGCATCGCTCGACTTGGGCGGGTACTTCTGTAGCCTGCGAGGATGATGATCATCCTGCTCGTCCTCGGCGGTCTGGTGGGAATGCTGCTCGGCCTCGTCGTGCTGTCGAGCCGGGCTGCGGTGGCGGTCGTCGAGCTCGCGCCGCACGAGCCGCAGCCCCGGCGACAGCGCGCGCCACCCCCAGGCATCGAGCCATCGAAGCGCGTCAGCCTCTTCCCGCCGGTGCCCCCTCCGCTCGCGCCGACGACGGACACGCCGGGCGTGCTGGTGCTCGACGAGCGCGCCCGGCAGGTGCCGACGGTCGGCGCGGTGCGTGACTTCAAGCCCTCGGCCTCGCTCGGCACGCCGGTGGTGCAAGTCGCGCCGCTTGGGGCGCCTGTGCCGGCGAGGGCCGCGCCCGAGCCTCGGCCGCCGCCGCCCGTCACGGTGTCGCCCGTGGCCGTCGCGTCGCCCGTGACCCCGGCAGCGCCGCCGCCGCCCGCGGCGCCGGTGTTCTCCGGGGCCCCGGCGCCACCCGTTGCCGGCCCGACGCAGCCCGTCGCGCCGAAGGAGCCAGGGAAGAGGGCCGTCGCGAAGGCGCCGCCTCCGTCTGAGGCGCAGAGCGCCTCGAACGTCGACGTCGCCTTCGACGCCGTCGAGGCCATCGCGTCCGACCGAGAGCTCGTCAACCTGCTCAAGCAGGGGCACCTCATTCCAGCGCTCAAGCGTTACCGCGCGAAGCACGGCGTGGGGCTCGAGGAGGCGAAGGCCGCGCTCGAGGCGTTCCGGACGCAGGCGGCGTCGCGGTCGAAGGTGGCGAAGGCCATTGACGGCGTCGCGCGCGAGGCGGCGTCGGACCCTCAGATTGTCGCCGCCATTCGACGGAGAAACTTCGTCGAGGCCATCAAGCTGTACCGGGCTCGCACCGGCGTGAGCCTGCAGGACGCGAAGCAGGCCATCGACGCCTGGCGGCGCCACCTCGGCGCCTGACGGCCGTCGCCGCCGCGGCGCGCGTGCTGCGTCGCGCTCTTGAAGGGGTCGGTCGCGGCGCGAGCCGGGCGGATGTTGTGTGCCCGTGCGCATGGCCCCTGTTCTCCCGAACAGGCTCGACCAGGGCAGCGGTTGGCGTCGGTGCGACGAGCTTCCGGTTTCGGGAAGCGGCGGGGAGAGGGTGGGAGCCGCCGGGGCGCGCATTCGCACGAATCGCAGGTGCTGCGAGAGGAGCGCCGCCCTTGCGGGTTCGCGCGCGGAGCCCCTCCTCGATTCGCGAGGCTGCGACCGCCAGCGCTGGCCAGGTTCTGGGAGGTTGGACCTCGAGCGGTGACCCGCCTGGGGCGGCGCAGACCACGATGCGGTTGGAACACCTGCACGAGCCATGGCGTGCGTCCGTGTGCACCGCACGAACCGGCGACTCGTAGCGGGCGGGAATCGAGGCCGTCCTGCCTGGGCTCGTTCGTGAGCTGCGGGAGAAGGAGGCGACGATGGCGGTCGTCGAGGCCGGAGCGGCAGAACGGCTGGCGCGGGTGTCGGGGGCTGGTGAGCTCGAGGCTGCGCGAGCCGAGGTCGCGGCCTGGGTGGCTCGGCGAGGGGCCGTGTGCCACCTCTTGACGGCCGGCGCCGTGGCGCTGGGCCGCCAGTGGGACGAAGACGCTCACGGCTTCGCTGCGGTGACGGTCGGCCTCGGAGTCTTGTCGGCACTCATGATGTTGGACTCCGTCGAGCGCGCGTCGGCGCGGGGGCACGCGCTGCTCACGACGGCTCCTGGTGAGCAGCACAGCCTGGGCTTGTCGCTCGTCGCGCGGGCGCTGGGCGATGACGGGTGGTGCGTCGAGGCCGCTCCGGGCCTCGAGGGCGTGGCGTGCGCGGGCACGTCTCTTCGCGGAGCGGGTTGGCGCTGCGCCAGCGCCAATCCACCCGGGCGTGGCCGCCGTAGAGGCGCTGCTTCATCCACCTTCCCCCCAGCCCGGAGTCCCTCCGCATGCTTCGCCTCGCCGTCGCCCTCGTCGTCTGTTCAGCCTGTGGTTCCATGCCCTCGACGCCTGACGCCGGGTCGAGCACCGGAGGCGGCGCCGCGACCGGCGGTGGGAGCGCCGCGGGCGGTGGCGCGGCGGGAGGTGGTAGCGCGGGTGGTGGCATGGCGGCGCCGTGCTCCTCGATGATGTACGCGAAGTATGGCGCGGCGGCGTTCACTGCCGTCAACGCCAGCATCATCTCGAAGGCGGTCGCGGCGCCGACGGCCTCGGTAGGCACGTCTTTCCAGGGCCTGACCCAGCAGCAGGCGATGACGTTGACGACGAACCTGGGCGCCTTCCTCGTCGTCGCCTACGGCGGGCCCAACACCTACCAGGGCAAGTCGATGCTGGCGGCGCACCAGGGCCTCAACATCACCGAGGCGCAGTACGACTACTTCGTCAGCAACGTCGTCGTGCCGGCGCTGTCCGAGAACGGCGTACCGACGGCCGACATCATGAACTGCTTCGCGCCGCCGGTGACCGAGAAGAAGGCCGGCAGCGTGAAGTGCGACACGGTCCAGTCGGGGCCGCGTCCGTCGGGGTGCCCTTGAGGGCCGGGGTGGCGGTGCCTTGGGCGACGCGAGGCGCCGCCGGCCTCGTGCTGGCGCTGGGCCTGGTGGGGCTTGCGCATGCGCCGCCCTTTCGTCGGGAGTTGGCCCGCGCCGCCTGCCCGCTGGGCGGAGCTGCGGCGGCGACGCCGGGAAAGCGGGAGGCGGCGCGTGTCGAGGCCCTGGAGAGCCGCCGGGGTGCAGGGCCTGCGCCGCGCCGCGACGTGACCGGGCTTGAGCTCGGCAGCGCGACGGTCGACACGGCGATGGCTCGGCTCGGCGTGGACGAGGCTTCGTGCTCGCTTGACCGACCTGGCCTGGTCCGCGAGTGCCGGGTCGGTGGGAAGACCCTCTTCCTCCGGACCGACGAGTCTCAGCGGGTCGTCGCGCTCGCCAGCGTCGAACGCGAGCCACTCGGCCTGGCTCCCCGCCGCGCCGAAGCGCTGCTCGATGCCTGGCGCAGCGCCCTGGGGCCACCGCACCGGCAGCTCGGCGCGTTCGACGGCGCCACGCTCGGGGCCGGGGTGCTGGCGCAGGCTCGGGCCGAGTGGCGCTTCTCGGACCTCGTCGTGTCCGTGGCGGCTACGCGCATCGATGAGGCCGAGGTCGTCGTTACGCTCGAGGCGCAGGCGCTGCCACCGCCGTCGCTCCGCGCCTCACGGTGACGCACGCCCAGGCGGTCGTCGCGCCACCTCGTCGCGCCAGGCCCGGGGCGGTGGGCTGCGGCCCTTCCCACCCGTCAGGACGACGGCGAGGCGCTGTCGCTCGACAGGGCGAGGCGTGAGGCGCCGAGCAGTGCTGTCCGACGGGTGGGGCTCACCGACGGCGCGACGCACGACGGGCGCCGCGGAGGTCTTCGGCCGGCGACTCCTGAAGGGCGGGGCTCTCCGACGACGCGACGTACGACGGGCGCCGCGGAGGTCTTCGGCCGGCGACTCGTGAAGGGCGGGGCTCACCGGCGGCGCGGCGCACGACGGGCGCCGCGGAGGTCTTTGGCCGGCGACTCGTGGAGGGGGCGGCTCACCAACGACGCGGCGCATGGCGGGTGCTGCTGAAGCCATCAGGCCGAGATGCGCGCTGGCGACGGCGAGCCGACCGCGCGCGTCACTCGACCTGCGCGGCTGCAGCCCCTCGGACGGTGATGCCCGATGGGCGGGTCGAGTCGACCGAGACGAGGACGATGTCACCGGCGCGCAGCGCTCCGACGCCCGGCACCTCGACGTCAGCGCCCGTCGGCGTCACGCCCACCGTGAGGGGCGGGGTGACTCCCGCGAAGGAGCGCAGGGCCCAGGCCACGACACCGTCCCGGTTCACCTGGATGCGGTGCGCGGGCACGGGCGGGGTCCACGACACCTGCTGGCCGCTGACCGAGAGGGTCAGCGGCAAGGCGTCATGCCCCTCCGCGGCGCGCAGCGTGACGCGCTCCCGAGGACAGCCTGGCAGCACGCGGCGCCCCTCGCGACTTCCGCTGGCCACCATCGCCCTCACCGAGAGCGTCACGGCCGTCTGCACCGGCAGGACGAGACTGACGGCGCCGTTCGCGTCGGTGGCCCCGGTGAGGGTGCAGCGGGTGCCCATGCGGCCACAGAGGGTCGTGAACGAGGCCTGCGTGAGGCCGTCGTCGGCGCCGATGACGACGGCGCCGGGCAACGGGCGCTCCGCGTCGTCCACCACCAGCACCTCGACGCGGCACGGCGTGATGGGGGCCACCGCGTCGCCACCGACGTTGGTCCGCCCGAAGGTCTGGCAGCCGCTCCCGCACGTCCCCGGGCTCACCGGCGCCGGCAGCGTCACGGTGGAGAAGACGAGGCCCGCGTAGTGCGCCCGCGCCGTCGCTGCCTCGTTCCCCAGCGGGACCTCGAGGCAGACGGCGCCGGTGCGGTCCGACGCCACGGGCCTGCCACGCGCGGGCACCAGCGTGACGCCGGGGACTGCTGCGCCGTCGAAGGTGACGACCCCCTCGAGGCAGCCGAGCTGCGCCGGTGCTCCGAAGACCCCCACCACGCCGCGGGCGACGGGCGCGACGTCGGCCACCACTCCGGCCGCAAACTGCCCGGCGCGGATGAGGGGCACCTGCTCCTCGGTGATGAGGCTGCCGGCCTCGGTGCGCAAGACGCCGGTGCCCGCGTGACGCCACGCGCGGTCCGTCGGGCCGAAGGTGGCGACGGGCACCTCGATGGCCCCGGTGCCAGGCCGCGCGTCGACGACGTCGTACCAGGCGGCGCGGGGCACGCGCACCCAGAGTCGGCCTGCCAGCGCGCCCCCGTCGAGCTCGGCGGCGACGGCGGTGAGCAGGGCGTCTGCCGACGGCAGGGCCGGAGCGTCGAGCGGAGCGAGCCAGGCCACGCTCGCCGACGCGCCCGACGGCGCGTCGTTCCAGCGCACCGAGGCGCTGCCGGTGGTGCAGCCGGTGTCGACGCAGTCCATCGGCGCCAGGGGCTCGAGCGCGAACGAGAGCTGCAGCTCGGTTCGCTCGCCGGCCAGCAGCGCGCGGGCGCGGGGCGCGGCGCCAGGCGCCCAGGCCGTCAAGACGGCGGGTGACGCCGGCGTCACCGGCAGTTCGACGCGCCAGTCTCCCCGCTGGCTCGAGCGGGCCGTCGCGGTAGCACCGCCTGAAGAGAGCGTGACGTCGACGTCGGCCAGCGGCTCAGCGCGTCGGTCGAAGCCGCCGGCCGCCGCTGAACCGAGCACGACGAGGCTCGGAGACGCCGGGCGCCGCACGTCGGTGCACGACGTGACGGCCAGTCCGGCCACGAGGGTGGCGAAGAGCGTGCGTCGCGCCGCGGAAGCCTGGCGCGGCGCTGTGAACGACGGGGTGCGGCCTGCTCGGGCCTTCTCCGCCCTCACTCGAGCACGAGCCCGCAGTCCTGGCAGGCGCCGTCGACGAGCGCGCCGACGAACTGGCACGCCGGGCAGACGAGCTCGTTCTCCTGTGGCGTGCGCAGCGCGACGAGCCCCTGGGCGACGGTGCCTTCGCGGCGCACGGCGTCGAGCCACTCGGCGTTGAGCAGCTCGGCAACCTTCGGGGCGTCGTCCTCTCTCACGAGGATCTGCAGCTTCGCGCCGCACCCGCAGCCGCCACCGCAGCACGCCTTCGCGGGTGGCTTCGCCAGCGCCGCGGGGATGCCGGCGGCGAGCAGCTGCCGCTCGAGCTCTTTCGCCTGGGTGACGGACCCCTCTCCGTACGAGACGAGAGAGGCTCCTGCGAGCGCGGCGTCGGCGGCCTGTCGGTCCATGGCCTCGAACTCAGCCGGAGGCTGCTGGACCGTCAAGCGCCGGGCCGCGGGCAGGCTCGCCGGAGCGCGCCACGCCGAGCTCGTGCCCGTCGCACGCGCCCGTACGGCCGTGGAGGTCGCCCAACGAGTGCGCCGGGCCGCGGGCAGGCTCGCCGGAGCGCGCCACGCCGAGCTCGTGCCCGTCGCACGCGCCCGTATGGCCGTGGAGGCCGCCCAGCGAGCGCGCCGGGCCGAGGGCAGGTTCGCCGGAGCACGCCACGCCGAGCTCGTGCACGCCGAAGGCGGCCGTACGACCGTGGAAGTCGCCCGACGAGCGCGCCGGGCCGCGGGCAGGCTCGCCGGAGCGCGCCACGCCGAGTTCGTGCCCGTCGCACGCGCCCGTATGGCCCTGGAGGTCGCCCGACGAGCGCGGCGGACCGCGGGCAGGCGCGCCGGAGCGCACCACGCCGAACTCGTGCCCGTCGCACGCGCCCGTACGGCCCTGGAGGTCGCCCGACGAGCGCGCCGGGCCGGGGGTGGGGGCCGCCCCGGTGGGCTCATGCCCGCTTCAGTCGCCGACGCTCACCCAGGCCCGGTGCGCCTCGACCTGGACGAGCCGGCGCTCGGGCAGCCACACCGCCGAGAGCTGGCCGCCGTAGACGCAGCCGGTGTCGAGCCCGAGCGCGTGAGGGTGCCGCTGCAGGCCGCGCAGGGCGTCATGCCCGAAGACGACGAAGCGGGGGCCGGGCCAGCGCTCGGCCCAGGGGCGGCCGCCGCTCACCCGCGTCGAGCCCTGGCCCGCCTCGTCGAGGCTGCGCAGGTTGAGCAGCAGGTGGCGGGGCTGCGCGTCGAGCGGCACGTTCGGCAAGAGGCCGGCGTGCACGACGAGGGTGTTGAGCTCAGGGAGGTCGAGCCAGAGCGGCAGCGCCTCGAGGTAGCGCCAGTCGTCCTCGGTGAGCGACTCGGCGGCCTCGCGGTGAGTACCCTTGAGGGCGTCGAGCGCGCCCGCTCGGGCCTTGAGCACGTGAGCGTCGTGGTTGCCGAGCACGGACAGCGCCCGACGCTCACGCGCCAGCGCGACCACGCCCTGCGAGTCGGGGCCCTTCGCCACCAGGTCTCCGGCCAGCACCAGGCGGTCGCCGGGCTCGAGCCCCGCCACCCGCAGCAGCTCGTCGAGCTCGGCGGCGCACCCGTGCACGTCTCCGACGACGAGAGTGCGAGGGCTCACGGCGGCACGTCGAGCCCCGCGCCGCGGAGCGCCGCCCTGACGGCGGCCTTCACCGGCGCAGGCACGTCGCCTCCGGGAAGGGCCCGGCACATCGACACCGTGCGCTTGAGCGACTCACAGGCCACCGCGCAGCGCGCGCACCGGGCGAGGTGTTCCTCGATGCGCTCGCAGGCCGCCTGGTCGATCTCCGACGCGGCGTAGGCAGCCAGCTCGTCGGCCAGCTCCGGGCACTCGATGGCCCCCGCGTCAGCGTCGAGCACGGCCGATAGCTGGGCCTTGAGCGCCACGCGCGCGCGATGGAGCCGGGACTTGAGAGCGCCGACCTCGACGCCCGCCACCGCCGCCGCCTCGTCGGCCGACAGGCCCTCGACGTCGCGCAGCAGCAGCGCCTCGCGGTGCTCGGCGGGCAGGGTCGCGATGGCGGCCTGAATCACCTCGCTCACCTGCCGGGCGTGGGCCCGCGCGTCGCTCGCGCTCACGTCGCTCGCCAGGCGCTCGGCCGCGCCCTCGAGGGTGGCGTGCCGGGCGGGCTCTCCCTCGCGGCGCCGGCGCTGGCGCAGGCAGAAGCTGCGGGCGATCTGAAACAGCCACGTCGACAGCCGCGCGTCACCCCGGAAGGCGCCGAGGTTGCGGTAGGCGGCGAGCAGCGTCTCTTGAAGCACGTCTCTCGCGTCGGCCTCGTTGCCGCACATGCGCAGCCCGTAGCGGTACACCTGCCGCTGGTGCTTCTCGAGCAGCGCCGCGACCGCGCGGGCGTCGCCCGCGTGGACCTTCGCGAGGAGCGCAGCGTCGGTCTCGGTCGCCTCCATGCGCGGCTTCCATACAGGGCATTGCCCGCCCCGGGAAGCGGGGGCCCGACGCCGGGTCGAGGTCCGGCACAAAGGTCGGGCCCGACGGCTCGGGGAAGCCGCGCACCCTCGCCGCGGTCGCTGGTGTCGCGCGCCGTGCTTCGCCCACCAGCGCCCGGCCTTCGTCAGACCGGCATGCGGGCCAGGCGCAGGCCGTGGCGCTCCATGAGGCGGTAGAACGTGACGCGGTTGACGCCCGCGAGCTTCGCGGCGGCGGTGACGTGCCCGTTGGTGCGGCGCAGCAGGTCCTGCAGGTACTGGCGCTCGAGGGGGGCGAGCCAGCGGGCGCGCATCTCTTCCAGCGGGGCGACGCCGTCCGCCGGGGTGGACGGGGGCGCGGGGGCTCTCGCGCCGAAGGAGGCGGGCCGCATCGACTTCGGCAGGTCGTCCGGGCGAACCTCGGCGCCGGTGGCAAGGATGACGGCGTGCTCGAGCGCGTTCTTCAGCTCGCGCATGTTGCCGGGGAAGTCGTACGCCTGGAGCACCGCCATGGCCTCGCGCGAGATGGTGTCGACGCGCCGCTCGTGCCGGCGCGCAGCCTGTTGCAGGAACACCTGGGCGAGGATCTCGAGGTTGTCCTTGTAGTTGCGCAGCGGCGGCAGCTCGACGGTGACGACCGAGACGCGGAAGTAGAGGTCGTCGCGGAAGCGCCCCTCGCGCACCATCTGGGCGAGGTCCCGGTTGGTCGCGCAGACGAGCCTGACGTCGACGCGCTGGGGCGCTTCGTTGGAGCCGACGGGGTTCACCTCGCCCTGCTCGATGGCGCGCAGCACCTTGGCCTGCAGCATGAGGGGCAGCTCGCCCAGCTCGTCGAGGAACAGCGTGCCGCCCTGGGCCTTCTGGAACTCGCCCACCTTGTTCGCGGTGGCGCCGGTGAAGGCGCCCTTCACGTGGCCGAAGAGCACGCTCTCGAGCAGCGTCTCGGGAATGGCCGCGCAATTCACGGTGACGTAGGGCCTCGTGCTGCGGCGCGAGTTGAAGTGAATCGAGCGAGAGACCAGGTCCTTGCCGGTGCCGCTCTCGCCCGTGACGAGCACCGGCGCGTCGGTGGACGAGACCTGCTCGACCTTGCGCTCGACCTCGAGCCAGGCCGGCGACAGGCCCTTGATGACGAACGGGCGCCCACCGTCGAGGGTGGCGCGGGCCAGCTGGGCGCGGCGCAGGAAGCGGGCCGAGGCCGCCGCGATGGACTCGAGGGCCCGCACGTGGCCGTCGGTGAACGACCCCGGCGCGGTGGTGGCCACCGTCAGCACGCCGAGCGGGCGCCCCTGCCAGGGAATCGGCACCGCCAGCACCGCGCCGACGTCGAGGAAGTAGCGGGCGTAATTCGGGTCCGTCGAGGTGTCGTTGCAGACGTAGGGGGTGTTCGTCTGGAAGCAGGTGAGGGCGATGCCGTTGGGGCGGCCGTCACTCCGCGGTCGAATGACCGAGCCGGTGCCGGGCAGCGTCACCACCACCCCAGCGACGACGTGGAAGTCCACCGTCAGGCCCTTCGACTTCGAGTCCGAGAGGAAGACGGCGCCGTTGGTGGCGCCCGTCTGGCCGCAGGCGAGCTGCACCAGGCGGCGGCCTACCTGCTCGATGTCGGCGGCGTGGAGTTCCTTCTCGGTGTCGAGCTCCGGGAGCATCACGGGCGCGCAGTGAAGCAGACGTCGCCGCCGCACGACAGCCAGCTCACGCCGGCTTCCATCGACGCCGCAGGCCCGCGACGGTAGAACGAAAGGCCCTCACCCCGGCCGGCCGTCCGGACGACCCCAGGAATCGACTCACCCATGCGACTCAACCCGTACGTCCTCGTCCTCCTCGTCGGCGCCGCCGCGCTGTCTGCCTCGTGTGGTGGAGGCACCGTCTGCGGCAACGGCCGCCTCGAGCCCGGCGAGGCGTGTGACGACGGCAACCTCGACGATGGAGACGGCTGCGAGTCCACCTGCCAGCAGCCCTCGTCGACGGGCGGAGGCGAGGCCGGCGGTGCCGCTGGTGGCAACGCGGGCGGTGGTGACGTCGCCGGCGGCAGCGCGGGTGGCGGCAGCACGGGCGGCGGCAGCGCGGGCGGCGGCAGCGCGGGCGGCGGCAGCGCGGGCGGCGGCAGCGCGGGCGGCGGCA
>JADCJJ010000178.1 GCA_020247085.1 Myxococcaceae bacterium
GTTCTTGGTGGTGAAGATCTGCAGGCTCGCGTCGGCGTCGATGCCGCGCGACAGATCGACGTCCTGGCCGTTGAGCCTCGCAAAGACCGCGGCCTTGGCGAGGCCGGGGCCGATGCTGGCCTTCACGAAGTCGGCGATGCGGATGCCCTGCGCGGTCTCTTTCTTGTCCCCGTTGGGGAGGGTGACGACGACGGTCGACATGGTGTTCTCCGGTTCGCTCACGCACACGAACGCGTGCAGCGTGAACGGCGGTGTAGCCCGCGACCTCTGATGACGAAACGGAAAGAAAACGAGCTGGAAAAAACGAGACCGCCGCGGCCTCCCCTCGAGGAGGGCCGCGGCGGTTTCTTTGAGTGGGTCCTAGTGGGTTCGAACCACTGACCCCTACCGTGTCAAGGTAGTGCTCTACCGCTGAGCTAAGGACCCGAGACGCGTCGGCGCGGGTCGTGTATCGCCCGCTGTTCATCAGTGTCAAGGACGCAGTAACTGGCGACTCCGACGGCCCATGAGTCTCCTCCCTGACAGCGCGACGTTTCACGAGCGGGTGCAGGCGCTCTTCGTCACGTACCGGGGGCACGGGGTATCGCTGTCGCCCGAAGACGTCGAGCTCGTCGACCGCTGGGCCGAGGCCGGGGTGCCCTTCGAGGTGGTGGCGCGGGGTGTTCGCCTGGCCGCCGAGCGGGCCCTGTGGGACGCGCCCGAGGGCGAAGGGCAGCTCAAGTTCCTGCGGGCGTGCCGGCGCGCCGTCGACGCCGAGCAGGCGAAGTTCCTCAAGCGCACCGCGGGGAAGACCGCCCCGCCCGAGGCCGCGTGGCTCTCGGCGCGACACCGAAAGCTGGTGGCGGTGGTGCGCCGCCTCGCGAAGGAGCGCCCCGCCCTCACCCGGCTCGCGCTGCCCGCCGTCGCGCACGCCGACGCGCAGAGCCGCCAGGAGCACCTGGTGCTCGCCGCCATCGTCCGCACCCTGCCCTTCGCCGAGCGGCTGGCGCTCGTGCGCGAGGCGCGCGCGCTGGCCTCGAAGCTCACGACCGCCGAGGCCCGACGCTCATCGGCCCGGTTCCATCGCGACGCGTTGGTGAAGCGCAAGCTCGACCTGCCCGCGCTGTGGTGACGCGCGCCGCGTGGGCCTTGAACTGCGCGCGGTCTTCGGAGACGAAGCCTCCCATGCCGTCTCCCCGCGCCTGCGAAATGTCCGGCTACACCGTGTCCCGGCAGGGTGACTTCGCCTCGGCGTCGGTCGCGCAGCGGATCGCCGACTGCGCCGAGTGCGGCGGCACCGGGCTGCTGCGCGGCACCGTCAGCGGCAACGGACGCTCGTACGACGTCGTGCAGCCCTGCCCCCGCAGCCAGATGGTGGCGCGCGCCCGGGCCTTCGACGAGGCGCACCTGCCAGCGGTGCACGCGAACGCCGGCTTCGACACCTACCGGCCCTCGAACGCGGAGCAGGCGCGCGCGCACCAGGTGGCCCGGGACTTTGCGCTGCGCTTCCCGCAAGTGCGCGGCTTCATCGTCAGCGGCCCCGTCGGCACGGGCAAGACGCACCTGCTCTGCGCCAGCCTCAAGCACCTCGCCCTCGAGGTCGGCGCGCGCGTCGCCTACGTCGAGATCAGCCTGCTGTACGCGCAGATTCGTCGCGGCTTCCAGGACGGCCGCTCGGGCGGAGAGATCATTCAACCGCTCTCGCAGGTCGACGTGCTCGCCATCGACGAGCTCGGGAAGGGCCGCGGCAGCGCCTTCGAGCTCGACACGCTCGACGAGCTGATCGCCCGCCGGTACAACTCAGGCCGCCTCACGCTCTTCGCCACCAACTACTCGCTCAAGTCTCCCGAGGACCGCGCCCAGCGTGGGTACCTCAGCACCGAGACGCTCGTCGACGCCACCCGGGAGTCGAAGCTCCTGTGCGACCGCGTCGGCGACCGCATCTACAGCCGGCTCTGTGAGATGTGCGAGTTCGTCGAACTGCCCGCCAACACCGCCGATCAACGCCGGACCCGCGGCCTCGCCGAGCGCCCGCCGAGCGGTCCCTCACGCCGCTGAGCCGCCTGCGCTCCTCTGGCTGAGGTGCTTCAGCTCGAGTGGCTCGGTCCCCGTCGCGCCGGCCGTGCCGCTCCGGCCCTCGCCCGAACGCGCGCCACCGCGGGGCCCGGTGCCCTCGGCGGAGCATGGGAATCGAACCCACCAGCCGACGCTCGCGCGCCAGCTCGCCGGTTTTGAAGACCGGGCCGTTCACCAGAGCCGGACGCTCCGCCGCCGAAGGAGATATCACCGAATTCGGCCGTTCCCCACCTGCGCGCACATGGCCAATTTCGCCAACAAAATCATGGCGTTTTGCTATTTCCGATCGACGCAGTGCGCGCAACGCGCTACAAGGGCGGCGTGAAAGAGCGGTTTCAAGCCATCGAAGACAAGACGCGGCAGCTCAGAGACATTCTCGGGCAGAAGCGGCCCGACGTGCAGGACTTCCTCGACCGGTTCGAGATGTCCTGGGTGCGGCACGACAGCGCGCTCGAAGGCACCGTGTACGAGGTGCACGAGCTGTCGGCGGCGCTCCACCCCGGTGCGGTGGCTGCCGAGGCGAGCCTGCTCCCCATCGTCTGGGAGATCCGCAACCACAAGGCTGCCCTCGACTTCATCCGTGAAGAAGCGAAGACCTCGAAGAAGAACGCCGCCATCACGATGACGTTCGTGAAGCGCATTCACGACCTGGTGACCGGCAACACGCCCGAGGCGCAGCAGGCCCGGGCGCTGGCCGAGCGCCGTGAGCGCACCGAGAAAGAGCTCGCCAAGGAGCGCGAGAAGCAGGGCTTCCGCAAGGACATGCCCCTGCACCGCACCTACGTGCACGAAATCGCCCAGCCGGCGAAGATTCAGCCCGGGCTCGAGAAGCTCATCGACTGGACCGCCAGCGCCGACTTCCGCGAGCTGCACCCCATCATGCAGGGCGCCCGCGTGCAGCACGGCTTCATCCAGGTGTTCCCGTTCACCGAGGGCTCGGGGAAGGTCGGGCGCTTCCTCACCAACTTCATCTTCATGCGCAACGGGCTCCTGCCGGTCATCATCCCGGCGACCGACCGCAAAGAGTACTTCGACACCTTCCGCGGCTCGCCCGCGGTGTTCTCGAAGGCCCTCATGGACTGGATGGAGAACTCCCTCGACAACGGGCTGAAGTACTTCCGCGACCTCGGCCGCGCCTACCGCTGACGCTTGGGGATGCCCGTGGGTGCCGCGCCTGTCGCCATGTCGGTCGCCAGCCTCTCCGCGAAGGCGAAGGTGGAGCGGCTGGGCAAGCTCTTCAAGGGCCGCCGCCGCGGGCTGGTGCTGACGCACGACAACCCCGACCCCGACTCCATGGCCGCCGCAGTGGCGCTGGCAGCGGTGCTCCACTCGCGCCTCGGCATCCCCACCGACGTCGCCTACGGCGGCATCATCGGGCGGGCCGAGAACTCCGCCTTCGTGCGGGTGCTCAAGCTCCCCATCCTGCCGATCGCCGAGGTGAGCCTCGAGGGGTACGATCTGTTCGCCCTCGTCGACACCCAGCAGTCGGTGAAGAACCACGCGCTCCCCGAGGGCGTCACCGCCGACATCGTCATCGACCACCACCCGACGCGCGAAGAGGCGCTCACCAACCCCTTCGCAGACCTGGGCTCGGGCGCGTACGGGGCGACCTCGACGGTGCTGACCGAATACCTGCGCGCGGCTCGCATCGAGCCGTCGCCCGAGCTCGCCACGGCGCTGTACTACGGCATCAAGGCCGACACGCGGGACCTCGAGCGGCAGACGCGCGATCCCGACGTCGACTGCTACCTGTGGCTCTTTCCGCGCATCGACCGCAACCTGCTCGCCGAGATCGAGCACCCTCAGCTGCCGCTCCGCTACTTCAGGCTGTACCATGCGGCGATCGAGAAGGCCCGGCTCTACACCGGCGCCGTCATCACCGACCTGGGCGAGGTGTACTCCCCCGACATGGTGGCCGAGGTCGCCGAGCGGCTCTCGTTCCTCGAAGCGGCGAAGTGGTCGCTGGCCCTCGGCAGCTTCCGCAGCCAGCTCTACCTCTCGCTGCGCTGCACCGACCGCCGCATGAACGCCGGGCGCCTCATTCGTGAGGTGTGCGACGGGCTGGGCGGCTCGGCCGGCGGCCACGGGAGCATGGCCGGCGCTCGCGTGCCGCTCGTCGGCAAGAAGCACCAGCGCGCCGAGACCCGCAGGGACGTGGTGCGCCGCTTCAAGGCCTCGTTCGGCGTCGAGGGAGAGCGCGGCGTCTCGTTCTTGTCGGACGAGGCGTGATCTACCTCGACCACAACGCGGGAGCTCCGCTCCGCCCGCAGGTAGCCGGGCACCTCGCCCGCGCGCTGACCGAGACGGCCGGCAACCCGTCGTCGGTGCACCGCGTCGGCCGCGAGGCCCGAAAGCGCCTCGATGCGGCCCGGGAGGCGGTGGCGAGGGCCTTCGGCGCGCAGAGCCCGCGCGAGGTGATCTTCACCGGCTCTGGCAGCGAGGCGGCCGCCCTGGCCATCATCGGCGCCTTCCTCGCCAGGCCCGACGCCGACCGGCGTACCGTCGTCACCTCGGCCATCGAGCACCCCTGCGTGCTCGGGGCGGTGGCGCAGCTCGAGCGCCTCGGCGCGACGGTGGTGCGGGTGCCGCCGCGGGCCGACGGGCAGGTCGACGCCGCCGAGGTGGTGGCGCACCTGGGCCCCGCCGTGGCCCTCTGCTCGCTGATGTGGGTGAACAACGAGACCGGCGTCATCCAGCCCGTCGACATCGTCGCCCGCGCCTGCGTCGAGCGGGGCATTCCGTTTCACACTGACGCGGTGCAGGCGCTCGGCCGCGTGCCCGCGACGCTGCGCGAGGTGCCGGCAGACCTGCTGTCGTTCTCGGCGCACAAGCTGGGCGGACCGGCTGGCGTCGGGGTGCTCATCAACCGCCGGCAGGTCGACGTCGCCGCCCTCGTTCCGGGGCACCAGGAGAACGGGCGCCGCGGCGGCACCCAGAGCGTGGCGCTGGCCGAGGCGCTGGTGCTGGCGCTCGAGGCGACGCTCGCCGAGCAGGCAACCGCCGTGCCTCGCCTCGCGGCGCTGCGTGACGAGCTCGAGCGGCGCGTGCTGGCCGCGCTCCCCTCCGCGCGCGTGACGGGTGCCGGCGCGCCGCGGGTGGCCAACACTACCAATCTCTGCGTCCCGGGCGCCGACGGCGAGGGCCTGCTCATCGCGCTCGACCTCGAGGGCATCTGCGTCTCGACGGGCGCCGCCTGCGCCTCGGGCTCGCTCACGCCGAGCCACGTGCTGCGGGCGATGGGGCTGTCGCCGACCGAGGCCCAGGCGTCGCTGCGGCTGTCGCTGGGGGCCTCGACGACGCCGGGCGACGTCGAGCGCGTGGCGGCGGCGCTGGCGCGGCTGGTGCCCTTGAACCTCGGGGCCGGGTGAGCCGCTTCGGCGTGCCCCAACGGCCCCTCGTCAGGGCGCGCGCTCGTAGGCGACCTGCAGCCGCGTACCGTTGAGGGGAATGGTGCTGACGGTGCACGAGGGCTGCGTGCCCGAGCAGGTCGAGCCGCTGCACTCCCGTCGGCCGCTGAGCGCCGCCGCGCCCTTGAAGGTCGTCCCGCGGACGAACTTCAGCTCGAGCGACGTCGTGTCGCTCAGCGTGCGGCCCGTCAGGGTGGTCTTGGTCGAGTTGGTGCCCGAGAAGGTCCACTCGCCGTTCATGACCTTGCCCTTGAGGAGCCCCCGCGTCGGCACGGAGGGCGCGTCGCCCATGTCGATGCTCGCGGGCCCCTCGACGATCTCGAGAATGGCCGTCTGCTCGGCGGCGTCCCAGACCTGCACCTGGAACAGCTGCGGCTGGGCCGTCACCGTCACGGCGCTCGGCTGCGCGTTGTTCGAGAAGCACGCGTCGGGCAGCGTGAAGAAGTCGACGGCGATGGCATAGAGCTCGGGCGTGACGCCGCCTCCGCAGCCAGCGAGGGCGACCAACGACAGCAGGGGCAAAAGGCGCATGAGTTCCTCGAGGCGTGAGGCTCCAGCGAGCCCGCGGCGGCCCGGTGGGCCTGTCGACGTGACAGGTGCCACGGACAAAGCCGATGACGCCCCCCTTCGTCCAGCAGAGAGACGCCACGCGCCCGTCGAGCGTCAGGCGCGGCGGGGCGGCCCGGCCGGGCCCCTCTCGGAGACCTGCGACAGCTGGAGCGGCTGAACGATGCTGCGCACCGCGTAGGGCACGACGGGGGTGTCGATGCCCTTGAGGGTCACCGCCTCGCGCGCCTCGGTCACCACGCCGGGGCCGGCGCGCATGAGCGTGTCCGAGGTGACGAGCACCTCGTTGGGGCCGGCGATGCCGCAGAGGCGCGCGGCGAGGTTCACCGTCGCGCCGATGGCCGTGTAGTCCATGCGCTGGCGCGAGCCGAGCGCGCCGACCACCGCCGGGCCGGTGTGCACGCCGACGCCGATTTCGAGCGGGCGGCCGGCGACGCGAACGCGAGAGGCCCGCTCGACCAGGTCGACGGCGGCGCGGCACGCGCTCCGGGCGTCACCCTCGCGGGGCACCGGCGCGCCCCATAGCGCCATCACGCAATCGCCGATGAACTTGTCGACGATGCCGTGGTGCTTCTCGACCGCGTCCACCGCCTCCTGGAAGAACTGGTTCAGGAAGCGAACGACCTCCTCCGGAGGCATCGACGCCGACAGCGTGGTGAAGCCCCGCAGGTCGGCGAAGAGCACCGTCACCTCAGCGGCGACGCCCTCCATCTTGACGTTCAGGCGGCCCGAGAGCACCTCGTCGACCGCCGCGGCGGACAGGAAGCGCGACAGCTGCGAGCGGCGCTCCACCTCTTGCCGCACCTTCGCGAGCAGAGCCGCGTTGTCGAGCAGGATCGCCGCCTGCGTGCCGACGGAGTCGAGGATGGGCAGGTCTTCGTCGGAGAAGGCGGCCGACATGCTGATCGACTCGACGTACAGCACGCCGACGGGGCCGTTTCGGGTGCGCAGCGGCACCGCCATGCAGCTCTGCACGCCGCGCACCATGACGCTCGCGCTGCGGTCGAAGCGCTCGTCGACCAGCGCGTTGTGCGTCAGCAGGCCGTGCTCGCTGTTGAGGGCCTGCTCGTACACCGCGCGCGGCACCTGCACCTGCTTGGAACCGTCCTTCGACTTGGAGGCGAACTGGCCGGTGGTGAGCCAGATGGCGGCGCCCTCTGCGGGCAGCAGCTCGAACAGCACCGAGAGGATGCGGTCGACCATCGCCTCGAGGTTCCGCTCGAGCGTCACGCGCCGGTGAAACTCCTGGGCGATGCGGTAGCGCGCGTTCTCGCGCCGCAGCGTCGCCAGCGTCGCGTGGTCGGCGAGCGCGTTGAGGTTCACCATCACCGTCTTGCCTTCGCGCACGCCCGCCGGAGCCTCGACCTCGTCCTGGCCGGTCTCCGCCGGGCTCTGCGTCCTCGTCGGCTCGACCGGCGGCGGCGCCTCGAGCTCGCTCTCGTCGGTCTCGCTGGCCTTGCTCGGGAGCTGCGGGCCGGCGCCGTTGGCCGTCAGCTGGGCAAAGCCGCTCTCGTCTCGGTAGAAGCTCTTGCGGATCAGCGCCGCGACGGCGCCCGAGGTGGCGATGAAGACGGTGATGGACCGCGCGCCGACGCTCTGTCGCAGCTCGGGCTCGAGCGTCGACGACAACGGCACGGCCACCACCACCTGCAGCTCGCCCGTAGCCTCGTCGAGGCGAATCGGACACATGCGCAGGCGCTCCGCCGAGCGAACGCCGACCCGCTCGAGGAGCGCGTCGTCAATCTTCAAGGTACGCAGCTTATCCGAGCGGACGAAGCGGGTGCTGTAGACCTCGGCGAACGTCCGCAGGAAGTCCTGCTCCTTGACGAGGTTGAGCCGCAGGAGCGCATCCGAGAGCGGCCCGCCGTGCTGCTGTACGTAGGCCCGCGCCTGCTCGAGCGCCTGGCGGTCAACCAGGCCGCTGGCCCGCAGGGCGTTCGAGATGACCGCTTCGCTCTCGTGGGGTGAGCTCATCCAAGGGGAAAAGACTACGTCAGGGCTGACCGCGTTCGAAGCGGAACCGCACCGCCTGCGAGGGGTGGGCGTCGCGGAGCTGGTTGGGGAGGCGCCAGAACTGCCCGGCGCCCGCCAGCACGACGAGCTCGTAGTCACCCCGCGGGGGCGGCCCGAAGGGCCTGACCTCGCGCCGGCCCTGGCGGCGGAGCACCTCCTGCGCCTGGGGGACGACGGTGAAGGACAGCCGGTCGACGAGGAGCCGCAGCCGCACGTTGCCCTCGAGGCGCGAGAGGAGCGTCGAGGGGTCGAGGACCAGCGGCACCACGACGTCGGTCCCGGCGCGGTGCTTGCCGTGGCGTGGCAGCCACCTCAGCAGGGCCGTCAGGGTCAGGTCGGGCACGCGGTCTCCATCACGGTCGTCGGGCAGCCCGTCGCCGTCATCGTCGACCAGCCCCACCGGGAACCCGCGCTTCGCCGGGTCGAAGCGGCCGAGCGGGTCGGCGACGAGGTTGACGACGGTGAGCGAAACGCCCTCGGTGGCGTCGAGCGAGAACGTGTCCGAGGTCGCGTTCTCGACCCGGAAGGCGGGCGGCTCGGTGGTGACGACGGTCTCGGCGGCGTAGGCGACCTCGAGCGGCCTCCCGGGCTGCAGGTCGAACTCGAGCGCTGGCCCGACGCGATCGCCGGCGGTCACCTGGGCGAGCACGTCGACGTCGGCCCGGAAGTCCTGGTCGACGTCGAGGAGCCCGACGAGGCGGTAGGGGTTGGAGCCCACCTCACCGAAGACGAAGCGCCCGCTCCGCTCGAGCTGCCCGGCCGAGACGGCGGTGACGGCGACGGGCACGGCGGGCTCGGCCGGCGGCCCCTCGAAGGGCCGGTACAAGAAGAGCCAGCCGTCGCCCGTCACGCCCGGCGGGCGCGCGAAGGTGCCCTGCACCACGGCGCTCGCCCGCAGCGTCTGTGGGTCGGTGACGCCGCAGCCGAGGAGCAACAAGAGCAGATGCCAGCGGCGCACGCGTCACGTCATCGCAGAGGGGCCCGCTGCCGGCAATCGGCCCCACCCGGCCCGTCGCGCAGGCGCCCGGGCATCACGCCGAGGTTTCCGCCTTGACGGACGGCGGGCCTCGAGCAAGGTGACCGCTCCTCGCACTCGACACACCGAGGGACGTCAGGGATCCACCGCGCCGCTTCATCCGCCTTGACGGACAGCGTCCTCGGGCGTCGTGATGGCGCCCGCGCGACGCCAGCGCCAATGGCACCCGGCAGGCGCGAGTGACGTGCGGCCCGGTGAGCCTGTAGAGGGGACATCGCCCGGCGCCTGGCCGTGAGCGCCATGCGCTCCGCTCGACGGCGCCGCCCGTCGACCCATCGAGTGACTCGAAGGGCCACATACTCATTTCCGCCTAAGCGCCCACTTGTCTGCTTTAGCGGACAGTGCTATTCATGCGGCGATGCGTCGCGTCGGCCCCCTCTCACTCCTCGCCCCGTTCGCGCTGTCCTGCGTGGGCCCAACGGCAGCACTGCCGGGCGACGACGCGCTGCGCGAGGTGCCGCTGTCGACGCTGGCGGTCCGCTCGGCGGCGGTGCGCGACGACAACCGGGCGGGCCTGGTGACGCGCGCGACGTTCGAGCGGTGGGTCGAGGCCTGGGGCTCAACCCGGCCCGAGGGCATCACCGGCGACCTGGTGGTGCTCCAGGCCGACGAGGCCCCGGCGCCTGGTCGCTTCGTCGCTCAGACGCCGGGCGTTCGCGCGTACCACGCGGCCGACCTCGCGATGCTGCTGCAGAGCCGCAACAACGGAGTGGTGGCCCTCTCGAGAGTGCCGGGCAACGGCGTACGGGCCGACGCCTACCTGCGCCGGTACGGCGTTCGCGCCGACCGCGACCTCGTCGTCTTCGTCGCTGGCACGCGCTCGGCGCGCACGGTGGCCGAGCTGGCGCGCGCGTGGCTGACGCTGCGCTACTGGGGGCTCGACCATCGCTCCCTCGCCCTGGTCGACGCGCCGGTCGCCGAGCTGCCGGCGCGGCTGCGCGCGGACACGGCGCCACCGCCCCCCATCGCCAACGACGACGTGCGCGTGCCTGCGCTGCGGCGAAGCCACTTCGCCCTCCTCGCCCACCTCGGCGACGTGCGCTCCGCCGTCGGGGCCCGCGAACCGCTCCTCGACGTGCGTCCGGCAGCCGAGTTCGAAGGCCGGGCCCCCGGGAGCAGCGCCCTCGACGAGACGTGCCTCGCCAGCCCCGCCGCCTGCACCCCGACCTTCAGCGGCCGCATCGCCGGCGCGCGCCACCTGCCCCTGGAGCGGCTCCTCGACCCCGACACCGAGGCCTTTCGCCCGCTCGACGCCCTCGATGCCGCCCTCGCGCCGGCCGGGCCGACGCCGCCCATCCTCTACGACACCGACGGCTCCACGAGCGCCATCGCCGCCTTCGCCGCCCTGGCCGTCGTGGGCACGCCCGCGCGCTGGTACGCGGCATCCTTCCTCGAGTGGGGCGCGCTCAACGCCTCGCACCCCGTGCCCGCGCTGCAGACGCTGCCGCCGACGAGCCCCTGGAGGACCGACGAGGCCTCGGCCACCGAGGGCGAGCGCCGCTGGGGCAGCGCCGAGCTCGCGGTGCGGCCCCTCGTCTTCGACCCGCTGGCGCCCAACGCCGACCGCATCCGGCGCGACGACCTCGAGTACCTCGCTTCCCCGGCGCCCCTCCCGGCGCCGGGCGCGGGCGACAGCGGCTGTCTTCGCTGACGCCCACCCACCGCCGGCGCCCTTGCCGGCCCACCATCGACCCGCAGCACCCACGAAGGAACCTGTATGCCTCGTCGCGTCACCCTCACCCTCCTCTCCGCCGCGGCGGCGCTCGTCGCGCTCGCGTGCGCACCCCAGGGCACCCCTGAGCCGCAGCCCCAGCCGACGGCGCCGACGCTCCCGCCCCCCTCGCCCATCACCTCGCTCACCAACACCTCGGCCTCCGACTACGCGCACAACCGGTGGGGCCTCATCGAGGCGAAGACGCTCGAGGCCTTCGCCACCAACTGGGGCTCTGCCGACACGGCGCCAGAAAACGCCGCGCCCACGGGCCGGCCGAAGCACGTCGCCGCTAACGCACGCCTCGTCGTCCTGCAGCTCAACAAGGCCAACCGCGGCGCCGGCGAAGACTTCGTACCCTCGGCGCCGGCGTCGAACGTCTTCGTCTACGAGCTCGACGCGTTCCGCTTCAACGAGACGCGTGACACCGGGCTCATCTCGAACTCGGTGCGCTACCAGGCGAGCGGGCCGACGACCGACGCCTTCCTGGCGAAGTACGGCATCGACCTGTCGCGGGACTTCGTCGTCTTCGCCGCCGGCGAGAATGGCGCCACCAACGGCGGCTTCTTCCAGGATCTGGCCCGGGCGCTGTACTGGCTGCAGTACTGGGGCGCCGACGCCAGGCGCCTCGCCATCGTCAACGGCACGCTCAAGCAGAACTACACGGGCCCGCTGCGCAGCGCGAAGACGCCCGAGAGCACCGTCTCGAACGACGGCTTCACCGTGAAGTCGCTGCGGGTCGACAACACCGGCCTGACGCTCGCGCTCGAAGACTTCCAGAAGGTCGTCGACGGGAAGCTCTCGATCTCGGGCGTCATCACGGGCTTCGACAAGCAGTTCATCATCGACGCGCGGCCGACCAACCAGTTCACCCGCACCGCGCCGAACGCAGCCTTCGCGCCAACGCACCCCGGCCAGTTCATCACCACGGCCTGGAACTCGTCGGGCCTGCCGAGCACCGACGCGGCCGGGCAGGCAAAGCGCTACGTGCTGTTCGAGGGGCACGTGAAGGGCGCCGTCAGCTTCCCCTGGGTGAACCTGCTCGTCGACCGCGGGGGCAACAACTGGCAGTACAAACCGAAGGCCGACCTCGAGGCGCTGTTCACCGCCGCCGGGTACTCGCCGGGCGACAAGGCGTCGAGGGTGGTCGTCTCGCAGTGCCGCACCAACTTCGAGGTGCAGGTGAACGGCTTCGCGGCCCGCCTCGTCCTCGGGTACCCGACGGTGCACTTCGACGGGTCGCTCATCGAGTACTTCTCGCTGGTGTCGAACCACCCGAGCGCGGCCTTCAACCTGTCGCCGAGCGACCCGGCCTACCGCTTCCGCACCGACGTGCCGGAGCGGAGCCAGAAATACGCGCCCTCGAGCAACCCCGAGGCGCCCACCACCACGCCGGATGACACCGGGGTGACGGCCTACAACGTGCCGACCGGCACCGGCCCGACGGACCGCAAGGTGTCGCAGGCGGTGGTGAACAAGAACGCCACCACCACGCGCAAGGCCCTCGACGAGGACCGCGAATACAAGCGGCTGGTCGAGCGGCCGAACGGCAGCTGAGCTCGGCCACGACGAGCGCCCCGCGCCGGCGACGTCGAGGGTCCTGGGGACTCCCGGGGCCCCGCGGCCGACGTCAGGTCAACGCGAGCAGCTGACGCGCCTGCTGCGGCGTCGCAGGCTCCCGCCCGGCCGCCCGCGCCCGCCTGGCCGCCTCGGCGACCAGCTCGTAGTTGCCCCTCGCCAGCACGCCTTTCGAGAGGAAGATGTTGTCCTCGAGGCCGACGCGCGAGTGGCCGCCCTTGTGGGCGACGAGCTCGACGAAGGGGAGCTGGTGCCGGCCCATGGCGGCGCAGGTCCACGTCGAGCCCTCGGGGACATAGGAGCGCATGAAGTCGAGCGCGCGCTCGTCGGCCGCCAGGGCGCCCCCCACGCCGAGCACGAAGTCGAAGTGAGCCGGCAGCTCGACGTACCCCTCCTTCGCCAGCGCCCGGGCCTCGTCGATCATCCCCACGTCGAAGCACTCGAGCTCGGGCTTGAGCCCGAGCGCCTTGATGCGCGAGGCGATGTCGCGCACCAGCGGCCGGGGGTTCCAGAAGACGTCGGGGCCGAAGTTGATCGTCCCGGTGGTGAGCGTGGCCATGTCGGGCCGGTCGAGCCCGGTCAGCTCGAGCCCACCGCAGCGCTCGTCGACGCTCATGCCCACGGCGCCGCCGGTCGAGACCTGCACCAGCACGTCGCACCTGGCGCGAATGGCCCGAATGGCCTGGCGAAACAGCTCGCGGTCCTGGCTGGGCCTGCCGTCGGCGGTGCGCACGTGCAAGTGCACCATCGCGGCCCCGGCCTCGCGGCACTTCGCGGCATCTTCGGCGATCTCCTCGGCGGTGATGGGCAGGTACGGCGTCTGCTCGCGGGTGACCTCGGCGCCGACCATCGCGGCGGTGATGACCATCGGTTGCATCGCTTCACTCCTCTGGTTGCTTCGAGACGCTCCGCTCGTCAGGCCCGGCGCGTCAAGCGGTGGGCCGGCGCTGCTTGTCCTTCGGCGTGACGCAGGTGCCGCTCGCCCGGCACACCACCACCGGCGGGTCGAGCACCACCGCCGCCGAGGCGTCGATCTCGGGGGCCGCGCGGATCACCTTGCGCACCTCGAAGGACATCTTCCGGCTCGTGTTGCCGATGTGGGTGATGGTGCCGACGGCCTCGACGTAGTCGCCGGCGAAGACCGGCGCGAGGAACTCGACGGCGTCATAGGCGCGGAACAGCCCCTCGTCGCCGTCGAGGCGAATCAGCAGCTCGGTGGCCACGTCGCCGAAGAGCCCCAGCATGCGGGCGCCGTCGACGAGGTTGCCGCCGTAGTGCGCGTCGTGGGTCGACATGCGCAACCGCAGGGTGACCGACAGCCCGACGCCGACCGCGCTCATGACGGAGCTCCCTCGAAGTTCGCGCCCTTCTCTTCCTTGCCCATGCGCTGCAGCACCTGGTGCACCACGAAGTTCGCCACGTCAGATGGGCGGGTGCCGGGCCCGAAGCCCGCGTCGAACCCGAGCTCGAGCGCCAGCTTGTGGTCGACCCGTGGACCGCCGAGCAGCAGCGTCACCTTGCCGTGCACGCCCTGCCGCTTCGCCTCGTCGATGAAGGCGCGGCTGTTCTCCTTGTGCACGTCACGCTGCGTGACAACCTGCGAGACGAGGATCGCGTCGGCGTTCTTCTCTTTCGCGCGCCGAATCAGCTCGGCATTCGGCACCTGGCTGCCCAGGTTGTAGGCCTCGAACCACGGGTACCGCTCGAGCCCGTAGTCGCCGGCGAAGCCCTTCATGTTGAGGATGGCGTCGATGCCGACGGTGTGCGTGTCGGTGCCCGTGCAGGCGCCGAAGACGACGACGCGCCGGGCGATCTCCTGCTCGATGAAGGTGTTGAGCTCGTCGAAGCTCTTCTTCTTGATGATGATCTCAGGGGTGTCGATCTCGGCGTAGTCGAGCACCACGTTGGCCTTCGCGTAGACGACGAA
>JADCJJ010000179.1 GCA_020247085.1 Myxococcaceae bacterium
CCGCTCCGGGGAGCGACACAGGGCAGGCGCACCGGCTCCGAGGCGAGCTGCGTGTCGAGGTAGCTGGCCGCAAGCTTCGAGCCGTCGCAGTCGTCGTCGAAGTCGTTGCACAGCTCTCCAGCGCCGGGGTGCTTCGAGGGGTCGAGCGGCTGGCAGTCGTGGGGCGCGGTGAGGGGGACGGTGCCCGCCGGGGCCATGCAGGCCTCGATGCCGGCGTCGTGCAGTGGGTAGCCGTCGCCGTCCTCATCGAGGCCGAAGAACTGCCGCGGCGTCAGGCCCTCGTCGATGGCGCCGTTGCAGTTGTCGTCGCGGCCGTTGCAGGCCTCGGGCGTGTCGGCGTTCACCTCGGCGCGGCTGTCATCGCAGTCGGGCCCGGCGTCGGCCAGCACGGCGCCTACGGGGCGCGCACACCGCCGCAGCGGCTCGTTGACGCTGGCGAACCCGTCGCCGTCGCGATCGACGAAGAAGAGGGCGCCGGGCGAACCGTTCGCGCACGTGCCGTCTGGCGCGGGGAGCGTGGGGCACTGGCCGCGGCCCCGGTCGCAGCACACAGCCGGGGCGCCGAAGGGCCGGTCGCACTCGAGCCCACGGGGGCAGGTGCCGTCGCGGGAGCAGCCGAACGACCCCGAGGGCGCCCACGCCTCGAAGCAGCCGGACAGCACCGTGAGCCCCACCAGCGCGACGGCGCGACAGGCCAGCGACCTTCTCCGGGCTTGACCGACACGCGCGCGGCGCGACACCGGCGACGGCCGCGGCGGGTGGTGGGCCCGCCGCCGGGCAGCGGAGGCGACCGTCGCGAGGTCGCTCATGGCAGCAGCGTGTCCACCGCGAAGAGGCCGACGCCAAGGGTGGCGAGCGAGGCGCCGAGCACGAGGAAGACGTTGCCGAGCGAGGCATACTGCTGGGCCTGCTCGTTCGCCCGCAGCACGTCGGCGAGCGCGCTGCACTCCCGCGCCCCGGGGGCGTCACAGCGGGTGAGGCCGGCAGCGGTGCTGCGCGACAGCGCGCCGGCGACGAAGCCCGCCGCGGCGCTGGCGGCGCCCAGCATGAAGAGCGCGTAGCTCGAGTACCGCAACGGCGAGGGCCCCGTCGCCGCCCGCGCGACCAGGGCCGCCGACGGCTCGACGGCGAGGGCGACGCGGACGGACTCGGGCACCTCGACGCGCTGCAACACCGCCGCCCCCGAGGCGAAGACGACGTCGACCTGGTGGACGCCAGCGGGCACCGCGAGCGGCTCGCTGCCCCTGGCGGCGACGACGCGCCCGTCGACCTTCACCACGGCGCCCGGCTCGGCCTGGACGACGACGGCCCCGAAGCCCCGGCGGAGCCAGCCCGGCAGCACCTGCTCGACGGCCGCCCGCAGCGGGGCTTCGAGCGAATCGGGCGTCGCCTCTGCCTTGCGGCTCGTCCGGCGCTCCCCGTCGAGCCAGAAGGACACCTCGCACACGAGGCGCGCGTCGCTGCCCTTGAGGTCGAGCAGCACCACCGCCGGCGCCGGGAGCGAGGCGGCCAGCGTGCGCGCGCACTCGCCACCCTCGCAGCGGCGCGGCGCGCCCTTCTTGAAGGTGGGGCCCTCGGCCAGCGTGGCGCCCGAGAGGCCACGCAGCGCTCCGTCGAGGGCCTTGTGGGCCTTGCGCGCCAGCGCCTCGGAGGGCCCGTTCGAGTCGACGACGGCGGTGACGAGCCCCTGCGCCGGGGCCAGCGGAGCGACGAGGAGCGCCACGGCGATGGCGAGCCTCGCCACCGCGCCCGGCGGAGGCGGCGCGGGGCGTACGGCTCCGGCGCACCGCACGGCGAGGCCAGCGACGAGAGGCAGCGCCCGCGAAGACCGAGTGGACGTCACGAGGCGCGGTTTAGCGCGGAAGAATCTCCGGTGTCCCGCGTGACGCCTCCTCCGGGAGCCGTCATCGCCCCTCGCGTCGACGGCGGCAGGGCCCCGGGCGCCCTCGCCGCTTCCCGCGGAAGGTCCGGGCGGTGCCGCGCCCTCCGAGCCCCTCACGGGCGAAGCAGGTGTCCGGAGGCCCGGCCCGGGCGCCCTCACCGCTTCCCGCGGAAGGTCCGGTAGCAGCCGCACTCGGCGAGCACCTCACGGGCGAAGCGGGTGTCCGGAGGCCCGGCCCGGGCGCCCTCGCCGCTTCCCGCGGAAGGTCCGGGCGGTGCCGCGCCCTCCGAGCCCCTCAAGGGCGAAGCGGGTGTCCGGAGGCCCGGCCCGGGCGCCCTCACCGCTTCCCGCGGAAGGTCCGGTAGTAGCCGCACTCGGCGAGCACCTCACGGGCGAAGCGGGTGTCCTCGAGCCCGGCGAGGGCCCTGAAGCCCTCTCCAGCCTGGAAGTCGACGCGGTCGGAGACGTACGCCGGCGACTGATAGAAGGCCTGCAGCTCGGTCTTGGCCAGCAGCAGCGCCGCGCGCGCCCGCACCTCGCGGTCCTTCGCCTGCAGGGCCCGGCGGGCCAGCGCCGCGGCGCTCTGGAAGAAGGCCTGGTTCAGCTCGTGCTCGCCGACGCAGGCGTTGCCCCACTCGGTGAAGTTGTAGAGCGCGGTGCCCAGCTCGACGAGGGCCTCGGGGCTCCCGGCGCGCTGCAGCGCGGCCATGCGGGTGAGGGCCTGGGCGCGGGTCACCGTCGGCCGGGCCGTGTCGGCCTGGTCGCACTCGAGGCAGTCGCGGGCGTGCAGCCAGAACGGGTCCGCGCCGAGCGGCGACGCGTCCGAGGCGAACGCGGCCTGGGCGCCGACGGCGTCCGCGCCCGCCAGCCGCGCCAGCGCGATGTGCCGCGCCAGCCGCTGGGGCGGGGCGGTCCAGCCCTGCACGGCGAGCTGCTCGACGGGCGTCTTCCCGCCACCGGCGAGAAACGCCTCGAGCGCGAGGAGCGACCTCAGGTCGAACCCCTTCGGCGCCCCCAGGAAGGCGGCGCTCAGCACCGGCGCCTGCGTCGCCCAGCGCCTGGACAGCGCCTCTCGCACGAACGCGTCGAAGTCGCTGCCGACCGGCGCGGTGAGCAGCGGCGCCACGTGACGCAGCAGCAGCGCCTCGTCGAGGGGGCCCGGCGCGGAGAGCAGCGCATAGGCCGAGGTGACGCGGAGCTGCCGCTGGGTGGCGGCGTCGGCCGGGGCGAGCGCCGCGGCCGCGCTGGCGGCGGCGAAGGCCTTCGCGTCAGCGCGCGCGGCGCCGGTGTGCGCGAGCGCCAGCTGCAGCTGGAACGAGCGGGGCTGCTTCGCCACCTCGCTCCGCAACCACCGAACGAGCCTCGCGCCGTCCACCGCACCCGCGCCCTCGACCTTTCCCACGGCCTTGACCACGGCGCGCGCGAGCAGCAGCCCCTGCAGGTCGGAGTCCGGCGCGAGGGTCCGCACCTGCTCGAGGGCCCGCAGCTCGCTCCCCCGGGCGCCGAGCAGCGTCCACACCACGGCCCTCTCACGCGGCGTCTGCGCGAGCGCCAGCGTGGCCGCGAGGTCCTTCTCCGAGGCAAGCTTGAGGCTGACGAGGGCCACCTCTTTCACGTCGTCGGAGGCGTCCCACGCCCGGGCGAAGGCCAGGTTCGCGCGGGCGAGGTCGCCGCTGCGCCGGAGCGCGCCGCCCACCGTGCAGAGGGCGCGCGCGCCGATGACCCCTGGCCGGGAGAGCTCGCTGCGCCAGGTCTCGGCCAGGGCCAGCACCTTCGGCGCGTCGCCCCGGTAGAACTGCAGCCGCAGCAACTGGAACGCGTAGCGCTGCCGCAGGAACGGGTCCCGCTCGGCCGCCGCCTGCTTCGCCCCGGCCGCCGACAGGCGGTCGATGCGGGGGGCCTGCGCCGCGCGGTCGACGACGACGGGCTCGCTCCACGCGTCGGCGGGCCTCGCCGCGAGGGCGATGGGCTCGACCCGCTTGGCGAAGCCCACGTACATGAGCGCCGCGAGCAGCCGGGGCCGGTCGGGGAAGGCGAAGAAGGCCGCGTCGGCAGGCGGCGGCGCCACGGGCTGCTTCGCCGAGAGCCGGTTGATGAGCGCGTCGAGGCGCTCGAGGCCGTCGCGGTACAACAGCTGCGCCCAGGCCGCGCGGTCGACCTTCCCCTCGAAGAATTGCGCCCACTCGTCGAGGTTCTCGTCGCCGGGCGGCACGGCGCGCTCGTGGAACGACGCCCCCGGGGTGTAGAGGAACGGCTGCAGGCCCGGGCGCGAGAGGACCGCCGCGTCAAAGTACGACACGGGCTCCCCGTCCTCGCCAGCGCAGGGCCAGCCCGGCGCAGCGAAGAGGACGGTGACGGCGGCGAGGCTACGGACGAGGCAAGAAGAGGGCATCGAGGTCGTCCAGGGGGTGCGCGGCGAGGGTGCGCTCATCGAGGTCGAAGAGGATTCGTGTCGTCGGGCCCTTCGGGTGCAGGGCGCCATCGAGGAGCGCGGCGGCCTGGTGGGCGAGCGCTGGCGTCATCTGCTCGAGGCGCAGCACGTCACCCTCGGCCAGATGCGCCCCGCCGACGAGCGCGTCGCGCGTCACCCGGTACCGGCCGGGGCCGTCGGGCGACAGGGCCGGCTCGGCGGCCAGGGCCGCGACGTCGGGCTTCTCGAGCAGGCCGACGACGCGCGCGCCCCGCTCGTGCACGGCCCAGGAGAAGAGGGCCAGCGCGGTGTCGAGCGGCAGCGGGTACTCGTCGAGGCGCTCGAGGTACCGCGAGGCGTCCTCGGCGTTGAAGATGGAGGGCCGTGGCGCGCCGGCGACGAGCTCACCGACGTTGTAGAACATGAGCGCGCCACGCTCGACGGGCGGCACCCCGGTGCGGCGCGCGTACTTCACCTGGTGCAGGCGAATGGTGGCTGACAGGTGAACGGCATGGGGCGCCGCGAGGGCCCGCAGCGCCTCGAGGAAGGCGAAGTACGCGCCGCGGCTCTGCGTCGTCCAGTCGCAGTCCACCTGCAGCTCGGCGAAGGCGAGCCCCAGCGACCGCACCTCGCGCCACGTCCGCTCGGCGAGGGCCCCCGGGTCGTCGGTACGCCGCATGGCCTCGTTGGTGACGAACACCACCGGCACCACCTCGACGCCCGGCGGCGGGCCCGCCTCGAGCGCCACGCGGCCCACGGGCACGGCGGCGCCGGCGCGCCACGCGACGTCGAACGCCCGCAGGTACAGCCGCGTCACGCGGAGCCGCTTCAGCGCCTCGAGCTCGATCGGCGTCGGCGCGAAGCGGGTGCGCCACGAATAGAAGGCGCGGGCCGGCGCAGGCGGCGAAGGCTGGCTGCAGGCCATCGACAGGAGGAAGCAGAGGAGCGCGCCGCGACGCACGCGGAGTCCCGTACCACTCCCGGAGTGAATTCGAGAACGCCAAACCGGCGCCAGCGCCGGTCTCGGGCCGCGGGCGCCCGCCACGGGGGAGGCCCTCGCGACGGCGCCGCGCGGCGGTGCCCCTCTCTTCGGCAGCGCCCTCGTGACGAACGGGCGGGGTGCGCTCAGCGCCCGCACCCCATGAAGCGGCCGACGCGGAGCGAGCTCAAGTCGACGGTCGCCAACGGGCCCGTCACCATCTCGACCTGCTGCCGATGGTCGGCAAGCCAGGCGAAGCGCCCGACCCCGTTCGAGGCCTGGAACCAGCCGCCCAGCAACACCAACTCGCCCCCCTGCTGCACGAAGATGGGGTTGCCCGAGTCACCACCCCTCGGCGCCGTGAAGCAGGCCTGAGACGCCGCCAGGGCGGGGGTCACCACGTCGGCGACGCTCCCGGGGTACGCGTTGAAGGACGGCCCGTACGAGAAGTCCAGCACCTGCGTCAGGTCTCCGGTGGAGACGGTCTTGCTCTGGTCGACGAAGAGCACGGGCAGCCCGGGAGAGAAGCTCGACGTCGGCACGCCCCCGATGCCCGGGCCGTTCGTGAGTCCCCGGACGCAGCTCCTCCAGTTGCCGGGGAGCACGCGGTACACACGGAGCGCCGGCGACACGGGCTGGTTCAAGGTGCCGACCTGGAGGTCGGTTCCGGGCACGGGGCTCAAGCGCGTCACCTGGTACTCGTACGTGTTCCTCGCGTTGTCGACGAAGTACAGCTTGAACGGAAGCTCCGGGTAGCCGACGTGCGCGGACATCAGCACGTGCTGTCTGGTGATGAGCGTGCCGCCGCCGACGCCGCCCCTCCCGAGAATGCCTGCCGACACGCCGCTGAAGTCCAGCGCCGAGACCCACGACGCCGGGTTGCGGGCCCACGAGACGGGCGCCGGGGTGAAGCCCGTGAACAGCCTGCGGTCGGTGTAGAACCCGGCGCAGCGCACGTCTCCGATGGCGCCGCCGGTGCCCCAAAGCGGCGCGCTCGTCGAGGCGGTGGGCTGCGGCGGGGCGCCGTCACCGGGCCCTTCCTCCAAGCCGCCGCAGGCGAGGGTCGGCACGAGGAGCAACGAGGTCAACGTCGACACGAGGTTCTTCATGGGAGCGGCCTTTCGCTTGAAGTGCAGGAGCTGGGGTGGTGGGAACGCTGCGACATCTTCGATTGCGGGTGCTGCCGCTCATGAAGACGAGGGCACCTCGACCTTGTCGCAGGGCTCGCGCGCCCGACCTGATGTCGGTGGGTTGCCGGAGCCTCGAGCGGACGGGCGCGCTGGCCGAGCACCGGGGCTCGAGCCAGACGGACCCGGCCCGACATGGGTCGACGGTGTGCGCCAGCCGCCGGGCCCCGTTATCGCCCACGCTGCGCATGGCGCCGCCCGCCTCTCTCCTCGTCGCCGAGCTCGGCCCCACGAACACGGGGAAGACGTGGCGCGCCATCGAGCGCATGCTCGAGCACGACACCGGCATGATGGGCCTGCCGCTGCGGCTGCTCGCACGAGAGGTCTACGACAAGGTGAGCGCCCGCGTCGGCGAGGCGCGCGTCGCGCTGGTGACGGGCGAGGAGAAGCGCGTTCCGAGACGGCCCTCGTACTGGGTCTGCACCGTCGAGGCGATGCCGGTGGACGAGCCGGTCGACTTCCTCGCCATCGACGAGGTGCAGCTGTGCGCGCACCGGGAGCGGGGCCACGTCTTCACCGACCGGGTGCTCCACGCGCGCGGGCGGCGCGAGACGTGGTTCCTGGGGGCCGAGACGATGGCGCCGGTGCTGCGGGCGCTCCTGCCGGGCGTGACGTTCCGCCGCAGCGAACGGCTCTCGCGGCTCACGGGCTTCGGCGCCAGGTCGCTCAAGAGCCTGCCGCCGCGCTCGGCCGTGGTCGCCTTCACGACGGAGCGGGTCTACGAGCTGGCGCAGGCGCTGCGGCAGCTGCGGGGCGGCGTCGCGGTGGTGCTCGGCGCGCTCTCGCCGCGCACGCGCAACGCCCAGGTCGCGCTCTACCAGTCGGGCGAGGTCGAGTACCTGGTGGCCACCGACGCCATCGGCCTGGGCCTCAACCTCGACCTCGAGCGCGTGGCCTTCGCGTCGCTCTCGAAGTTCGACGGCTTCGAGCAGCGCGCGCTGACGGACGACGAGCTGGGCCAGATCGCCGGCCGCGCGGGCCGCCACGCGCGCGACGGCGAGTTCGGCACGCTCACCGCGGGGCCACCGCTGACGCCGCGGACGGTGGCGGCCATCGAGGCGCACCGCTTCCAGGCGGTGAGGCGGCTGGTGTGGCGGAGCGTGGCGCTCGACTTCACCAGCCCGGGGGCGCTGCTCGACTCGCTCTCGGTGGCGCCGGGCCACGAGGCGTTCTCGCGGGTGGAGCGCGCCGACGACTTCGACGCGCTGAAGGCGCTGGCCGCGGACCCCGAGGTGCTCGCGTGCGCCAGCGGGCGCGCCGGCGTCGAGCGGCTCTGGCAGGTGTGCCGGGTGCCCGACTTCCGCAAGGGGGTGCTGGGCGAGCACCCGCGGCTGCTGAAGGCGCTCTTTCTGCAGCTGGCGCAGGGCGACGGCCGGCTGCGCGACGACTGGTTGCAGCGGCAGGTGGAGCCGCTCGACGACCTCACGGGCGACCTGCACGCGCTGACCGCCCGGCTCGAACACGTCAGGACCTGGGCATACGTCTCGCACCAGCCCGGCTGGGTGAGCGACGCCGGCTTCTGGCAGCAGCGCACGCGGGCCATCGAGGACGGGCTTGGCGACGCGCTGCACCAGCGCCTGGTCGAGCGCTTCGTGGAGCGGTCGCTCTCGGGGCGGCGACGACGCTCGGGCGCGGCGCCGGCCCAGGCGAGCGGCCCGTTCGCGAAGCTCTCGCGGCTGGTCGAGCCGACGCCCGCCGAGGACGACCTCGCTCAACGCGCAGCGGCGGCGCGCGGCGACGAGCTGGTGGTGGACGCCCTCGGCACCATCTCGTTCGAGGGCGAGGCGTTGGGCCGGCTGGTGCGCGGGAGTGACCTGTTGACGCCCGGGGTGGCGCTCGTGGGGGCCGACCGGTGGAACGGCGGCCAGCGCGGACGGCTCGAGCGGCGCCTCTCGGCCTGCGCGCGCGACGTGGTGGCCGAGGCGATGGGCGGCCTCCCGGTGCAGGCCTTCACCGCACCCGCCCGGCCGGCGCCGCTGCGCGCCATCGCGTGGCGCTTCGCCCGGGGGCTCGGCCTGGCGCGGTGGGACGCAGGCCTGCGCGAGCAGGTGCGGCTCCTCGACGCCGACTCCCATCGCCGGCTCGACGAGGCAGGGGTGCGGCAGGGCGCCCGCTTTCTGCTCGTCGAGCACGCCGTCACCCCTGCAGCGCTCGAGCGGCGGGCGACGCTGACGGCGCTGTTCGAGGCGCGCCCCCGCCCGAATGACGTCCCGCGCGCGGCCCTCGTCCGCCACGAGGCCCTGCAGGGGCTCGACCACGAGGCCTGGGGCTACGCGCGCGTGGGGCCGGTGGCGGTGCGCGTCGACGCGCTCGAGACGGTGCTCGCCCTGCGCGCGGAGCCACGTCACCTCGAGCCCGCCTGCCACAGGCTCGGCCTCGACGCGGCGACGGCGAGGTGGCTGGCGAAGGCGCTGGCCGACGACACAGGGCGACGACGGACCTACCGAGACCCGGCGCGGGGGCCGGGGACGCCATCATGAGGCAGCGTGGCAGACAGCGCGCCGCAGCCCGTTTCGTTCTTGTTTTGGTCTCTGGCCATGGAATGGTGCCTTCTCTACCCACGCCTCTCAGGAGTGCCCATGCCCAGGTCCGTCAGCCGTCAGTCCACCCAGCAGGCCGCTCGCGTCGCGACCCCCGCGCCGCCCCCGCGTGCCGGCACGCCAGCCGCTTCCTCGAGGGCCACGACCGCCGCCGCGGGATGGAGCCCGAGGGCGAGTTCCGGCCCGCTGCGGATCACCGCCGCGCGCATCGACGACGGCATCAAGACCACCCCGCGGCTCGCGCTGCCCGAAGGCTTCTCCGCGAAGCCGACGAAGAACGACAACACGCTTCGTGACACCGTCCACGGCCAACCGGTCGTCTTCGAGCAGAGCGCCCAGGGCTTCGAGGTGTCCGGCCCCGGTGGCCGGACATTCACCATCGGCGCCGACAAGAAGGGCGTCGACGGCCTGCTGAACGAGTGGCGCTCCGAGGTGAAGGCCGCCAAGGGCGAGCCCGCCTACGACGAGAACATGCAGCTCAACTGGGACTCGCAGTCGACGGTGAGCGGCGTCGGAACGGCCGGCAAGCTGATGAGCGTCTCGCTGGGCGGCAGCAGCTTCACCGGTGGGGCCCACCCGAACGCGGGCACCAGCATCGCGACGTATGATGCGCGCACCGGCAAGCAGGTGAAGCTCGACGAGCTGCTCACGCCCCAACAGATGAATGCGCTCGTTCGGGACGTCGGCGCGAAGCTGAACTCGCTCAAGGGACGCGACGGCGTCGACGGTCAGTCGTTCACCTCCGGCGACCCCGCCGACCTCAGGGCCACCATCGCCGAGAACTTCGCGCTCACCACCGACAAGAACGGCAAGGTGAAGATTGAGCTCGCGTGGGAGTCGGGCGTTCACGCGCTCGGAGGCATGACGGCGCGTTTCACCATCGACGCACCGAACGACCCGGCGTTCCGCGCAAAGATTGGGCTCGACTGACACCGGTCGATGAGCGCGGGGTGCGCCGCTGGGCGCTCCCTCGCCTCGGCTGGGCGCAGCACCTGCGAGGCTTCGGTCAAGGAAACGCCGGCCGCCTGCCGAGGCGCGGGCTCTGGTAGGAGCGGCACGTGCTCTGGCTCCTCGCGCCCCTCGGCCTCACGCTCCTCATCACCGCCCTCCACCGGGTGCTCCCGGCGCGTGACGTCGAAGGCTACGTAACGGATGGGCGCGGCGTGAAGCTGCGCTACCGGCTCAACGGGCTGCTGGTCTTCTTCGTCTCCGTCGCGCTCTGGGCGTTGGCGTGTCACGGCGGGCTGCTCCCGTGGGACGCCTTCTTCGTGCACCGCTGGGAGCTCGCCACCGGCGCCTGCGTGTTCGGGCTCGTCGCCTCGGCGGCCCTCGTGCTGCCGGCGACGCCGGTGCGGGGCCTGCTGGCCGACCTCTTCCTCGGGCGCCTCGCCAACCCGCAGTGGCAGGGCATCGACGCAAAGATGGCGCTCTACCTCGTGGGCGCCACCATCCTCGAGCTGAACCTGCTCTCGTTCGCCGCCTTCCATCGCGCGGCGCACCCCGACGACCCGTCCCCGGGCGTGGTGCTGTACGTCGCGCTCTTCACCTTCTTCCTGTGCGAGTACCTCTTCTTCGAAGAGGTGCACCTCTACACCTACGACTTCATGGCCGAGCGGGTGGGCTTCAAGCTGGGCTGGGGTTGCCTCGTCTTCTACCCGTACTTCTACGGCGTGGGCCTGTGGACGACGGCCGAGCTGCCCAACCCGCGCACGCCGACGCCGCTGCTCGCCCTCTTCGCGGCGGTGTTCTTCGCGGGCTGGGTGCTGTCGCGGGGGGCGAACCTGCAGAAGTTCACCTTCAAGCGCGACCCGGCGGCGAAGGCCTTCGGGCTCCTCGACCCGCGGCCGCTGTCGGCGAACGGGCGGCACGTTCTCACGGGCGGTTTCTGGGGCCTGTCACGGCACATCAACTACCTGGGTGAGGTGCTGATGGCGTGCGGGCTCGCCCTGTCGCTGGGGCACTTCACGCAGCCCGGGCCGTGGCTGTACCCGCTGTACTACGTGGCGCTCCTCGTGCCGCGGCAGCTCGACGACGACCGGCGCTGCGCGGAGAAGTACGGGCCGCTCTGGGCCGAGTACCAGCGGCGGGTGCCCTGGCGCATCGTCCCCTTCGTGTACTGAGTCATGCGGCCCCCCGGCTCGTGGGCGATGGTGGCGGGTGCCTCGGAGGGGCTCGGCGCAGCCTTCGCCGAGGCCCTGGCCGAGCGCGGGTACCGGCTGGTGCTGCTGGCGCGGCGCGCCGAGGCCCTCGAGGCGGTGGCCGCGGGGCTGCGCGCGAAGACCGAGGTGGTGACGCGCGCGCTGGACCTCTCCTCGCCCGGCCTCGAGGCCGAGGTCCGCGAGCTGCTCGGGGCGCGCGAGGTGGAGCTGCTCGTCTGCAACGCAGCCCACGCCCCGCTCGGCCCCTTCGAGCAGCAGCCGCTGGCCGAGAAGCTGAAGGCGCTCGACGTGAACTGCCGGGCCCCGGTGACGTTGTGCCACCTCGTGCTCCCGGGCATGGTGGCGCGGCGGCGGGGCGCCATCGTGCTGATGTCGTCGCTCACCGCGTTCCAGGGCTCGCCGTTCCTCGCGGTGTACGGCGCGACGAAGGCCTTCAACGCCAGCCTCGCCGAGGCGCTCTGGGCCGAGACGAGGGGCAGCGGCGTCGACGTGCTCGCGGTGTGCGCCGGCGCGACGCGAACCCCGGGCTACCTCAAGACGGCCCGGCAGCAGGCCCCTGGAGAGCTCGCCCCCCGGCAGGTGGTGGACGAGGCGCTGGGGGCGCTGGGGCAGGGCCCCCTCCTCATCCCCGGCGCGTTCAACCGCATCGCGTCGTTTCTGATGCGCCGGCTGATGCCGCGCGCCGCGACCGTGCGGGTGATGGGGGCCCAGACGGCGAAGCTGCTGCGCCCGGGCCCCGCCACGAAGACGGGCTAGAGCGCCGGCAGCTGGGGCGCCACGTGGCTCAAGGGTCGAAGCACACCACGTCGCCAGAGGCGGCCTGGCAGGCCCCCAGCGGTGTCTGCGCGCAGCGGACCTGGCCCGCGGCGGCGACGCAGCCGTACCCGCACGCCGTCTGGCCGAAGGCGCTCCTGCACTCGGCCGGAATCCGAAAGTCACCCTCTCCTGCGGGAGGGTCGAAGCACTTCACCTCGCCGTAGGCCGCATGGCAGGCGCCCAGCGGCGTCCGGGCGCACCGCACCTGGCCGTACGCAGCCACGCAGTGGTAGCCACACACGACCGAGCCATAGGCGTTCTTGCACTCCCCGGGTACCGCCACGGCGGGCGCCCGCCACCCGAGCCGCCCGAGGGCTTGAGGGTCGAAGCACTCGATTCGTCCCTGAAGCGCGCGACACACCCCCAGCGGCGTCTGGGCGCAGCGCACCTGCCCATATGCGGCGACGCAGCCATACCCGCAGGCCGTCACCCCGAAGGCGCTCGTGCAGGACGCCTTCACCAGCGCCCCGCTCGCGTCGAAGCCCGTCGGTGGGTCGAAGCACGTCACCTGCCCGTAGGCCGCCTCGCAGGCGCCAGCCGGCGTCGTCGCGCAGCGCACCTTCCCGTAGGCCGCGACGCAGTCGAAGCCACAGACGACGGCGCCATAGGCGGTCTTGCACTGCGCACTCTGGGCCAGCACCGTGGCCAGGACGATGGAGAGCATGCCGCCGAGACGGATGGCAGCGGGCGATATTCACACCGACGTCACCCAAGCGCCGCGTCAGGTCCCCCCTTGGCCCGTCAGCGCAGCACGTACGCGCGGTCCGCGAGGACGGCGCCAGCGCCCGAGACGTACTGAAGCCGGGCCGTCACCGTCGCCGGGTCGAGGTCGATGAAGACGACGTTGTTCTCGGCGGTGGCGAAGTCGAACTGCGGCGGTGACGGGTAGGTCGGCGAGACGTTGCCGCGCTGGCCCCCTGGGCCCACGAGCGCCTCGATGGCCGCCGCGCCGGGGCCCTGGCGTGACACGCGCCCCACGGTGCCGAGGTGGAAGTCGCCCGAGACCCACAGCACACCGCCCAGGCGTCGCTCGTCGATGAATCGCAGCAAGCGCTCGCGCTGCGCCGGGTACCCCTGCCAGCGGTCGTGCAGCTGGAGGCCGAAGAGCGACCCCGGGAAGTCGGTGATGGGCACCGAGTTCAGCACCACCTTGAAGGCGCACGGGCTCTGCGCGAGCGCGCCCTCGAGCCAGTCGAGCTGGGCGTCAGAGACGTAGCGGCCCTCGGACGGCCGGCGCTCTCCCCGGCAGTCGAGCACGAAGAACTCGGCCGTCCGGCCCCAGCGCAGCGAGCGCCACAACCGCTCCGGGGCGTCGGCGACGCGCCGCACCGGCTGGTAGTCGAAGAAGCGCGCGCGCCCCTCGGCCACCGGGGCGTTCCGGTCGGCGCCGGTGAAGTTGTCCACCACCTCGTGGTCGTCCCAGGCGGCGATGAGGCTCGTCGAGGCGCGCAGCCGCTGGTGGGGGTGCCGGCCCAGCGCCTGGTGCCACACCTGCCTGAACTCGCCCGTCGCCTTCGCCCCGTCGGCGTAGAGGTAGTCGCCGAGGACGAGGAAGGCGTCGAGGTCGGTGCGCTCGGCGGCCCGCAGGAGCGGCTCGAGGGGAAACCGCTGGTGCGTGCACGACACCGCGCCGACCCGCAGCGGCGCCACGTCATCGGGCCCGAGTGCCGTGCGGAAGCGGCCCTCGTCCGAGCGGGCGCCCTCTGAGACGCCGTCCCACTCGGCGAAGCGGTAGCGGTGCCACGTGCCCGGCGAGAGGCCCGACACCTCGAGGTGCACCAGGCCGTCGTCGCCAGGCTCGACGAGAACGACCGCGGCCGCCGCGTCGTCCGTTGAGTCAGCCCTCCACACCGTCGCCCGCACGGGCCGACCGCTCGCGACCCGCGTCCACAGCACCGCGCCCGACGGCGTCGTGTCACCGCTGGCGACGCCGAGGGGGAAGGCCTCTGACGCGGGCCCGGCCTCGCCGTCGAGGCGCGGCGCGCAGGCGATGGTGCCACACGCCGCCAACATCGCCCGCCGGCTCAAGCCACCTCGTCGGGTCGTCACGACAACCTCTCTCTGCGCGTCGGCGCGCGCGAGACCAGCGTAAGGCGCCCGACGACCGTCGCAAGGCCCGGCCAGGGCCCTGCCCTCGCTGGGGTCTTGCCGGGACGAGGCCGCGCGGCCACGCCGGGGCGCCAGCGCGGGCCGCCGCGGCGCTCCGCGCCCTCAGCCGCGCGGTGGCCAGGGCACGAAGCGCGAGGTCTTCGCGGCGTAGGCGGCGTAGCCGGGCCGACGCTCGAGGCTCCGCTTCTCGGCCATGGGAATGCTCGCGCCGAGGAACAGGCCGGCCATGCCGAGCCACCCGAAGGCCGACCACCAGGGCGCGCCGGCGGCGAGGCCGCACAGCCACAGGCCGAACCAGAAGGGTACCTCGCCGAAGTAGTTCGGGTGCCGCGACCACCGCCACAGCCCCAACGTGCAGAAGCCCGGGCCGGCCCGCCGATGCCGGCGGAGCTGCTCGTCGGCCACCCACTCGACCATCACCGCGCCCGCGGTCACTCCGGCCGCCAGCGCATCGAGCGGCCCCAGCGGCGCCGCGCCCTCGACCAGCGCCGCGTACAGCGGCAGGCAGCCGGCCCAGACGAGGACCATGGGGAAGAGGTGGAACGCGAGGAAGCTCACAGGCCAGAAGGCGCGGCCCGTCTTCTGCCGGAAGTCGGTGTACTGCCAGTCTTCGTGCGAGAGCCCGGCCCACCCGCGGAGCCAGTTCACGGTCAGCCGCACGCCGTAGAACGTCACCAGCCCGAGCACGAGCAACTGCCGCCCGTCGAAGCCGCGCGCGGCGCCTGGCCCCGCGACGAGGTACCCCGCAATGGCGATGGGCGCGAGCGACCAGTGCGGGTTGAAGAAGGCGGTGTTGTCGAAGAAGACGGCGAAGGCGAAGAGCACGACGGTGGCAGCCCCCTCGGCGGCCAGCATGACGAGCGGCGCCGACCAGTCCGTGGGCGCGCGCTGCACCGCCAAGACCGCGGCTCCGAGACCCGACGCGTAGGCCAGAAGCAGCGCGAGGTAGCCGCCCCAGGGGCGCTGCTCGACGAAGGGCTTGCTCATGGCGGCGGTGCCTACCACGGCGTCGCCGGGCCTCGGCGCCCCTCGACGGGCTCGACGGCCGCGCTGGAGCGTGACAGCACCTCGCCCTGCGTGACGCCTCCCGACCTGCCGCTCCGCCAGCGCCCCTTCGACGTCTTCCTCGCCGTCGTCTTCGCCGTCTTCGCCGTCACGACGGCGATGGCTGACTTCATGCCGAGCCTCGGCGTCGAGCTGACGCCCGACTCGCCCAACCTGCTCGTGCGCATGAACTACGCCTACGCCGCCGACACCGACCCGCTCTTCCTGAAGCACCCGTTCTGGATGCGCCTCGTCACCGGGCTGTCGGCCTTCGTCTACGCACCTTTCTACGTCGTGCTGGTGTGGGCGCTGGTGACGGGCCGCAACGGCATTCAGCTGCCCGCCGTCGTGTACGGCTCGGCCTGCGCCACCATCACCGGCGTGCTCGTCTTCGGCGTGGCCCTCTTCGGAGAGCCCGAGTGGCGCACCCCGAACCCGGTGAAGTTCCTCGCGCTCAACGGCCCCTACGCGGTGATGCCGCTGGTGCTCCTCGCGCGCATGCGCGCGCCCCTGCCCTTCGCCCGGCGGTTCTGACGGCGGCCGTGGAGGCGGTGGTGAGCGGCGCCACGCGCAGGTATGGCGCCGCGGCACGAAGGTCGTCGTGCTCGGCGGGACGGGGTTTCTCGGGGCGAAGACGGTGGCGGCGCTGCGGCAATTGCCGCAGGCCCGGGTCGAAGTGGCGAGCCGGCGCGGCCCCCTCGTGGTGGACGTGACGAGGTCCGAGACGTTCAGGGCGCTCGCGCTCGCGCGCGCCGACGTCATCGTCGACCTGACGGATGGACCGCGCAGCCGCCCCGACGCGCTCGCGGCCTTCTGCCTGGAGCGGGGCCTGACGCTGCTCGAGGCGACGTCCGACGCCGAGACGGTGCGGCGCCTGGTGACGGCCCACCGCGGCTCGCCCGGCCCCGGCCGCGTCGTCTTGGGGGCGGGCATCTTCACCGGCGTCAGCAACCTGCTGGCGCGCGCCGTCGCCGACGAGGCCGGGCCGGGCGCCGCGCTGACGTGGGCTGTCACCTCGAGCCCCTTCTCGGGCGCGGGCAACGGCACCATCTCACTCATGGTGGACGCCGCCGCCCGCCCCGTGGTGCGCACCATCGACGGCGCGCGCTTCGAGGGCCGGCTCTCGAAGGGGCCCACCCTCGACTTCGGCGGCAGCCGGCGGCCCTCGCTGCGCATGTCGCTGGCCGAGGCCGAGATGCTGCCGCTCAGCGCCTCGGCGCGCGCCGTCGACACCTGCTTCGCGCCCCGGCCGGGGCTGCTGGTCGTGGCGTTCACGGCGCTTCCGTCCTTCCTGCTCCGAGCGGCGTGGTTCCGCGCGGCCCTCGAGGCCTCGTTCACCGTGCTGCGTCGCTACGCGCTCCGAGGCGTCGCCTCACCGGTGCAGATGCTGGCGCGCGCCGAGCGCGACGGGCGCGTCTTCGAGCGCCACACCACCTCGTCCGACGGCATGGAGGCCGCCGCCTTCGCCATCGCCGCCCTGGCCGAGGGCGTCGCGCAGGCGTCGCCGCCGCCGGGGCTGCGCTTCATCGACGAGGTGCTGCGGTTCGAGCCCGTGGTGAAGCGGGTCAACGCCCTGGCGGGGTGGGCGCTCTACGAGGTGGTCGACCCCGCGGTGGGCCACGGCCAGCCACGGTGAACCGCACGCAGGCCGGGACGCACCGCGAGCGCGGCGACGAACGGCGCTCCTCCAGCTGGGCTGCGACTCCAGCTCACCACCCTCGACGCCGACGATGCAGCTGGCCTGCAGGCCGGCGCCCGTCGGGCGCCAGCGCCTGAAGCTGCGGGCGCACTCGTCACGCAGCGCAGGGAGACCTGCGCCCTGAGAGCCCCCTGACGCAGGAGGGGGGATGTTGAGGCCCAGCGAAAATGTCCGCGCTAACGGCCCAGGGAAAATGTCCGCGGTTGTGGGCCAGCTGTCGCAGGGGTTCGGTCGACGAGCAAGCCATTCCTTGAGCTGAGGGCGAGGAGCTTGCGGCGAGCAGTGGCTGC
>JADCJJ010000018.1 GCA_020247085.1 Myxococcaceae bacterium
AGACGGAAGGCCTCTCGCACGACGGGCGCCTCCTCGTCGTTGATGATGAGCTTCTTCGCCTCAACCTTGTACCCAAGCGGACATGGGCCTCCGGTCCACTTTCCGCGGCGACGCGTGGCGGCAATCTTGTCGCGCGTGCGCTCGGAGATCATCTCGCGCTCGAACTCGGCGAAGCTGGCGAGCAAGTTCATTGTCAACCGGCCCATCGCGTCGGCCGTCGAGAAGTTCTGGGTCACCGAGACGAAGGAGGCGTTGGCCTTGCCCAGGCGCTCCATCACCTTCGCGAAGTCGAGGAGTGAGCGCGAGAGCCGGTCGACCTTGTAGACGATGACGATGTCGAGCTTGCCGCTCTCGACGTCGGCCATCAGGCGCTGGAACGCTGGCCGCTCGATGTTCGCGCCGGTGAAGCCGCCGTCGTCGTAGCGCTCTGCCACCAGGGCCCAGTTCGGCTGGCGCCGGATGTACGCGGCGCAGGCCTCGCGCTGAGCGTCGAGCGAGTTGAACTCCTGGTCCAGCCCGTGGGTGGTCGACTTGCGCGTGTAGATCGCACAGCGGCGAGGTGCGTCGCTGGCGGGTGCTGGCTTCTTCTGCTTCATCGCGGCTCCTCGGGCGGCTTCGATTCGGGCGCGGGAGACTTCTCAATCGCTGCGACCAGCCGCTCGAGGTTCCGGTTCAGCCGCTGCAGCTCAGTGACCAGGGCGGGAACGGTCGCCTCGATGAACCGATGCCCCATGACGGTTCGGAAGAACGGGATGTCGCTCACTGGGTGCCTCCCTTCCCGAGCCCGAAGAAGAGGAACCCGTTCCAGGGCGTGCCCGCAATTCGCCTCGCCACGGCGCTCAGCGATTTGAAGCGCTTGCCCTGGTAGACGAAGTCGTCGGTGCAAACCTGGACCTGATGGGTGACGCCGTCGAACACCCGCTGCAGGTTGGTGCCCACCGGAGGGAGGCGCGGATCTCGTTCCGGGGACTCGGCCGGCGGCTTTGCAGCCAGACGCATGCGCCATCCTTCAGGCAGCATGTCGCCGTGCTTTGAAATGAGCACGAGGGCGCCTTGGGAGAGCCCGCCGTAGGCGAGTTCCTGAATGCGCCAGGTCAGACGCTTGATGAGGTACTGGCGATTGCGGGAGTGTGTTGGTTCGCCGTAGAGCTTGCGGAACGTCGTCGCGAGCTCCGGCACGGTCATTCCCTTGAGCGCGTTGACGTCGCTGTTGACCTCTGGATTGAAGGTGCGCGCTCCGGCTCTCGCGCGCACCGCGGTTTCTCCTGCCGTCTTCATCGTCTCTCCGAGTTCGGAGGCGGGATGCCTCTCGACGTCGGACATGGACGCTCTGGCCCCGGAAGAAGACAAGTCGAGAAGCGAAGAGCGGGGCGTCATCGGTGCGCCCCCGAGCGAAGTTCGCGCTGATGTTTCAGCAGCACTTCGACCAGCGTCTCGGCGAGTACAGCGACGACGTCTGCGCGCCGCCGCTGAACATCAGCGCTCTCGCGCTGCGCCGTGGGTTCGTCGCCCGCCGCGGCCTTCGGCTGTCGTGGTTGGTCACTCATGCTGTTGAAAATGCGGTTCGGCATTTCGCGAGAGGACATCGACCTTGCCAGATCCGCGGAATCGCTACGGAGGCGGCAAATCGGCCTTGGCGAAATCGCACGACTCTTGACGACTGCTCACTTGTTCAGTATCTCCTCAACACGAGAGGGAGGCCCCGATGGTGAAGCGCGAGCGACTGGGAGACCGAATCAAGCGGCTGCGAAAGCAGCGAGAACTCGGGCTCCGGGAGACCGCGCTCAAGCTCGACATCTCCGCCTCGTACCTGTCGCTGATTGAGACGGGGCAGGTGAAGACGCCGCCCGCGGCGAAGGTCATCGCCGACATCGCAGCGCTGCTCGAGGACGACTTCGACGGGCTGATGCTCCTCGCCGGCCGCGTGCCCGAGGACATCGAAGACAGCCTCGTCGCCGACCCGGCGCTGACGACCTTTCTTCGGACCGCGAGCGCTCAGGGGTTCAGCGGCAGGGACCTGATGGAGCTGCTCGCGACGAAAGGGGGCAAGCCGTGATGCGAGTTCATGTGCCGTACCTGACGTTGAAAGAAATCGAGCGATCGGCTGACGAACTCCTCGCCCAGTATTCGGCCGCTCATGGTGCGCTCGGAGGCGCCATCGATGTCGACTTCGTCATCGAGCGCATGCTCGGGCTCGAACTCGCGGTCATGGATCTGAAGGGGTTGTTGGGGAACCCCGATGTGCTCGGTGCGACCGTGGTCGACCAGGAGCGCGTCTACGTCGACCAGTCGCTGGAGAAGAACCCCGGCCGGTTCTCGTTCACGCTCGCGCACGAGGTTGGGCACTGGGTGCTCCATCGGCCTCACCTCGCGACACACCCCGAGGGGAGCGCGCTGTTCGACCTCTCGGAGTTCGTAGAGCCACAGCCCGCGACCGCGCCAGGCAGGAAGCCGCGGGTCGAGTGGCAAGCCGACCAGTTCGCGGCCTGCCTGCTGATGCCGGGCAAGCTCGTTCGCGCCGCCGTGCACGACGCTTTCGGTGGGCGTCTCCCGACCTGGGAAGGAATTCAGTCGCGCCTTCAGGCCAGACAGCTCGATCCAACCTTCATCGACGTCGCCGCGCAGGTCATCGCTGCCGGCTGCTTCGACAACGTCTCCAACACCGCGATGCGCATTCGGCTGCTCGACCTGAAGCTCGTCGTTGACGCGTCGGACCCTCAGCGCTCGTTGCTCTGAGTTGTCTGTGGGGCAGCCCTCACTCACGTCTTCACTGTCTGCTGTTCAATAAACAATCAACAACGAGACCACGAATGAGCCACCGTGAATGGAGTCCCAAGCCGTTTTTCCGTCACCTCACGCCCGATGCGCTTGCCGAGCTTCGTTCGTGGGCGGGCGTCGATCTGCGCAGTAATGGCGTCGGCCAGCCGTGGGAGCAGGTGTACCGGGCCTGGGTCGGACTTCCTGCCTCAGAGCGGCTGCGGCTCGAGACGGAGCTGCTCCCGGTGAATGACCTGGCGGCACCACAAGCGCGCAGTCGGTTGGGCGAGCTCGCGGAAACGACGTGGGGGCAGACACCGCTCCTCGCTGAGAGCCGCTCGTGGTCTTCACAGGACCTGGCGTTGCGGCTCTTCATCGCCGCGCCAGCGGCCTTCATGCACCTGCACCAGGGTTGGCTCATCGACTCGTTCGAGCACCTGAAGGAGTACGCCGGCCGGTACCCCATCGCTCCCAAGCCGAGCGCGAAGGCCAAGGCGGCGTTGAAGAACGCGATGCGGGCGCACCTGCGAAACACCGAGTTCGGCCCCAGGTGCCACGTCGAGGACTTCGCCAACGACGAAAAGTTCGCGCTCTTCGTCTTCCACGAGGACGAACTCAAGCCGACCGACCAGTTCAACGAGTTCGATGAGCTCGAGCCCATGTGGGACCGCGACGTCGTGCGGCTCGCGGCGGTGTTCCACTTCGAGACGAACGTGCTGATGGTGAAGGCCGCGCGGAAGGCGGAGCGCGAGCAGCTGCGCGACCTCTTCGCCGAACACATCCTGGGTGACCCGCTCTACTTCTATGACGCGCGCTCGGAGCCGCGCTTCTCGTTCAGGCCGCTGCGAGACGAAACGTTTCGGTTCCCGCCTATCTTCGGCACGGGCGTGGTGGGCGTCACCGTGCGGAAGCTCTTCGTCAGGCCGGCGCAAGGCGACGTGCGGCGCGTCTCGCTCGAGTTCAAGGACGCCGTCGCGCTACCCGCCGTGCATGACGCGCTTGCCGAGTTCGGCATCAACCTCGCGCGCGACCACGTCGAGGGCGTGCACCTGCGCTTCACCTTCGAGGGGAGTGGGCGCTCTCGGACTCGCACGGTGAGCCTCTTCAATCCGAACTCGTCGAACCTGAGCGACACCCCTCGGGATCGCATCATTCGACGTCACCTCAAGCTGTGGGGCTTCGATGCAAACGTTCGACGCGCGGCTGTGGCCGGTGCTGCTCTCGAAGCTGCGGCGCACTGATTCGCCGAGGTTGAGTTGGGCAGAGGCTCTGGCTGTTGGCGTGGAGCCGCAGACTCTCATCGACAGCGGGCACTTTACCTACGCAGGGTTCGACTACGAGTCGCCGGATTGCGAGTGCGGCGTCGAGCCGAACGTCGAGGCTGGGCTCAGGGAGGGGCTGGTCAGCGTGTCGTGTGTCGCCGAGCCCGCCTGCTTTCCTGGGCGCGAGTGGGTCTCGCGAGCTGACGTCGAGTGGCTGCGCACAACGGCGGCCGACGTGTTCCGCGCGCTCGCGCCGATGAATGGCCTCGTGCCGCTCGACCTTACGGTGCCCAGGCCCTTCGTGCCCGTGGGGTGGTTGCGGCGCCGAGCGCTCGAGGTCGCGGTCGTGTGGCTCGGCAACGGTGGTCCTGGTGGCGAGTTGCTGTGCCGTGGCCTCAAGGTGCAACTCGGAGCTCGCGCGCAGGCGCTGCTCGTCCTGACGCGCGGCACGCCGCCGGTGTTCGCGCCCGACGAGCGCATTGCCGTGCTCTCGCTGCCTGACGAGCCCGGTCCTCGCCTTGGCTTGACCCGCGGCCTTGACGTGTTCGACCCGGGCTATCGCGCGAAGGCGAGCCGGCGAGAGCATCCGGAGCTCGACCTGGACTTCGTCCAGCTTGGTTTCTCGACGACTGCTGAGCGCCACGTGTTGACCATCGACGGCCACGAGGTCGACGGGTTCAAGCAGAGCGACGTTCTCTTCACTCAGCTGCTCATGCTCGCTGCGAGTAGAAAAATTGGGCGACGCGACGGCTGGCGGAGCAAGGCGGTGCTGGTCGCCGACTTCGCCGCGCGGCCCGATGATGTCAGCTTGGCGAGAGGCACACGCGCGCTCGAGAACCTGCGCGCGGAACTGTCGGCTGGCGACGTGCCGGGACTCACCGAGAACGAGGTCGACGCGATCATCAAGGTGGAGCGGGGCACGGGGAAGGTCAGGCTGGGCGTGCCGCCCGAGAACATCACCTTCGACGCCTCGCTCGCGTCGATCGAGTGGAAGCTCCCCAGCGTCGTCGGCAAGGGGCGTTCGCCGAGCGACGCGCAGGCGGATGGACTGGCGCGAGCGGGAGCACTCCTCGCCGAGGCTCGAAAACTCGGGCTGGGCCTCCCGCCATGACGGAGTCCGAAACCGGCGGCTCTGCGCGCCGAATCTCACGACGCCTCGGACCAATCGCGGCGGCCTGTTGAACTGGTCGCGCCGGCTCTGAAGTCGTCGGGCGACACGACCTTCAGTCGCGCCAAGTCCAGGACGATGGCCCTCCGGCGGGCACCGGAGCTCCCGAAGCAGACACGCTGGCTCTCGTCGAGCACGTACCCCTCCTGCTTCCGGTTCTCCGAAATGAGCCGGCGCAGCGCCTTCAGGTCGACCACCTCGCCCTGGTAGGCGATGCGTTTGCAGTGAGAACGGAAGGAGTCGTAGGCCGACTCGAGGTGCACCGCGAGCTTCCCCTCCTCGAGCACGACGAAGTGCTGCTCCGGTCGCAGTTCCTCCTGCACCGCCATGACGCCGAGCATCTCGAGGAAGTGGTCGAGCGCGTTCTTCACGCCGTGGTCGGTCTCGAGAACGTCATCGAGCACCGCGTCGATCGCCGACTTCACCCCGAGGTCCTCGGGCAGCTCGACGCGACAGGCCTTCGCGAACTCCTCGAAGAGGTGGATGCCGAGCAGCATGACGTTGATGTTCTCGGCGACGCGGATAGGCACCGCGCGGTCCTTGAGCAACTCGGATGCGACTGCGCGCGCGATCGCCAGGTCGGCGTCGAAGTCGCGGCTCAGGCAGAACTGCAGGTACCTCGGCGCGAAGAGCACCAGATCGACCGCGCGAAGCTGTCGGTAGGCCGACTTGAACGAGCCGCGAGCGTCGAGCGTCGTCTTGTCTGGGTTCGCGGTGATGATGCGCTCGAGCAGCGCCGCCTCGGTCGGCCTGGTTTCGCCGGCGACGCAGACCGGCGCCTGCAGGTGGTAGGTGTTCACCTTAAGGTCTGGTCGGCCGCGTTCCTCGGTCTCCCCGCGGTAGAGGCGGCGCAGGTAGCGATGCAGCGCGTTCAGCCGGTGCTTCGGCATGTCGAACGGTTTGTACTCGTCGATGAAGACAGGCACGCCGTTGGTCGAGGTCAGCAGCTTGATGAGCGCGAACTCCGTCTCGGTCGCGCTGTACGGCTCGGAGTCGCGCACGCCGAAGAGCGGCCAGAACACGTCGATGCAGAGGCTCGACTTGCCCGAGCCCTGCGTGCCCCAGACGAACAGCGAAGGGAACGCGCCGACCTTCTTCATGATGCGCGGCTTCATGGGCGTGGCGAAGAACCAGCCCAGCATCGGCAGCACCACCTGCGGTTGGTTCACCTTGGGCAGGCAATCGAAGACGACCTTCGCGATGGACAGAAAGGTGTCGTCGTCAGTCGGGAGGTAGTTGAGGCGCTTGGCCAGTGACGCTCCGTTCGGGACGTAGGTGACGGGCGGGCTCTCCATGAAGCCGGTGGCATCGATGGCGCCGTCGGGCGCGAGCCACAGGCGGTGTTCGCCGTGCTGGCACTCGCCCAGCATCGATGAGCCAGGCATTCGAGGGACGGGTCGGCGCGAGAGCAGCCGCAGCACGCCTTGCAGGTTGTTGTCGGTGCCGGTCCACTGGAGGTCCGCCGACGGAAGGTGCCGCATGAAGTCGCGCTTCGAGTGGAACGCCGAGAGCGGTAGGCGGAGCGGGGTGGTCGAGCCATTGTCGGCGTGCGCCTCCCCGATGATGAGCTCGCCTTCTTCCGTCGCGACCCGGCTCGTCGGCGTGATGGCGAACGAGGAGATGACCTTGGTCTCTCCCCGCGCCGAGATGGTGAAGTAGCAGCGGGCGTCCTCGTACACCTCGCCCTCGATGGCGTCGTCTCGTTGCTCTTCCTCGGCGTCGCGTTCGATGCGCGGGGGAGTGCGTGGAGGGGCCGGCGGCGCAGCGGGCGGGAGCTTCACCGGCAGCTGAGCGAGGTCGCATCGAACGGCGGCCTCCGCGCACAGCCCCAGCTTGCGCAGCGCTTGGCACGGCGGCGTCACCGCGCCGTCCTTGTCAGCCGTCGCCTGGACCTTCTCCCAGGCCTTCCGGACGTAGGCCGGCCCGTCGCGGCCGTTCAGCTTGCCCAGCCCTCGGCGGTCGTACTCGAGGATGAGCTCCGTCACCTCGTCGAGCCCCAGCCGCTTGTGCGCGAAGAAGCGCACCATGTTGAAGATGGCCAGGCTGCGGTCTTCCGCGCCCTCCTGCCAGAGCCGGCGCACCGCGGGGCACATGTCGACGGGGTTCGCCCAGTCGTACTGGCCATTGGGCATGCGCCGGGCCTTCGCGAGCGCGCGGGCGGTGGTGAGGAGGGGCAAGGCGCTCGATGCCGTCTTGAGGCGCTCGAGGAGCTTCGGGTCCTCGAGCCGCTCGAAGCCGGTGCGTGCCTCGCTCAGTCGGTGAGGGCGCTCACCGAGCCCATCGCCCTTGCGGCTCACCGTTCCGATGACCTTGATGATGCGCGAGGCGTCGTGAATCGAGTCGATGTGGACGCCCGCGCGCTTGAAGCGCTCACGCACGCCTGCCTCGAAGGTCTTGAGCCCGGACTGGAGCTCGTCGCCGATGCGAGTCGGCGGCAGCGCGAACCAGAGCTGGGCCCCGTTGCCGCTCATCATGAGCCGCGGACGAGCGAGCCCCTCGTTCTCGCACCAGTCGGCTGCCTCGGTAGCGACTGCAATCGCGTGGTTCAGCTCCGCGTCGGTGCTCGCGGTGTCCTTCGGTCGAACCGGATCCAGGTCGATGACCGTCGCCGTTAGGACCTCGATGTCCTTCTTCGCCGCGCCCGACTTGAGCGGCCGAACCGTGTTCCGCGCGGTCTCGAGCAGGCGGCGCGGCCGTGGCTGAATGCCGACGTACACGTTGCCCATCGCGTTGACCCGCACGCACTCGCGAACGAAGGCATCCTCGTCGTCGAAGAAGCCGATGCCGACGACGCCGCCCGAGGGGCGAATGGCGCGGACCTCGGAGACACCTTGGGGTGCGTGTGCGAGCCACCTCCAGGTCGCCCGAATCGCCTCGGGGTTCGGTACCTGCGCGCTCATTGCGCCCTCAAGGCCGAGGCCGGAATGCCCAGCACCTCGGAGTAGAGCTTTCGACGCTCGAGGTGGTGCCGACGGAGAATCGGCACCTGCTTGTCGACGAAGTCGAACAGCACCGCGGTCTGCTTCGATGGGTGCGGCCGCATCAGGCGCCCGAGCCGCTGGATGGTCCGACCGCGGGAGCGCCCTGGGAACGCCAGGAACACGCGCGAGAGCCGGGGCAGGTCGAGGCCCTCATCGGCCAGGCTCGTCGCTACCAGGACCTGCAGGCGCCCCGCGCGGGCGTCATCGAGCAGTGCCTTCCGCCGGCTGCGGTCGACCGCGCCAGTCAGTGCCGCGGAGGAGAGGCCGCTCGCTCGCACCGCCTCAGCCAGGAACGTGCAGTGCTCCACCCGCCCCGAGAGCACGAGGCAGGTGTGTCCGGCCCGCGCCTCGGCCACCACGGCCTCGATGATGGCGCGGTTCCGCTGCGCATCATTGGCGACCGCGTTCAGCAGGCGCGCGTAGTCCTCCGCGCCTCGGTACCGGTGGTTGAAGTCGGTCGTGATGATGCGAATGGAGGGCACGGTCAGGACGCCCGCCGCCACGAGCTCGTCGTGAGTGACGAGCAGCAGGCGGTTGCCGAGGAACAGTTCGAGTAGCGGAGTTAGCCCGTCTTCGCGCTCTGGCGTCGCGGTGAGGCCGAGCCGGTACCGGGCGGGGCAGTGGTCGACGATGGCGTGAAAGGTGTTCGCCGCCACGTGGTGTGCCTCGTCGAGAATGAGCAGACCGAAGCCAGCGAGGAACGCCTTCAACTCGGTCCTCGGCCAGTGGGCCAACGCCTGGATGAGGGCGACCGTCACCTGCGCCGCAGACACCTCGCCAGCACCGACAAGGCCGGCCTCGAGTTGCAGCTGCGTTCGAAGCTCCGAGCGCCACTGCTCCGCGAGGTCGAGCGTGTGCACCAACACCAGCGTTGGCGTCTTCA
>JADCJJ010000180.1 GCA_020247085.1 Myxococcaceae bacterium
ACCGCGTGGCGCTGGGGCAGGGGCGCCTCGGGCCGGGGGTGGTCGAGCCCCTCGAGCCGCCAGTGCCGGCGCAGCGCCGCGGTACCGGCCAGCGCCACCGCCACCGCCACCAGCGCCGTCAGCACGGCCCCCGTCTCGAAGCGCGCCCGTGTCAGCACCTGCCCGGGCCCCGCCGGCTGGGTGCCGATGGCCACGAGGGGCAAGAGGTCGTTCTGCTCGAGCACGCGCGGCGTGAGCGACAGCAGCGCCGCCCACAGCACCGTGGCGATGGCGGCCGTCTGCAGCAGCGCGACGGCGTGCATCCAGAAGCGCTCGTCGGGAGGGAGCGCCGACGTCGCCTCGAGCGCGGCCCCGAGCGCGCGCGCGTCGGGGAAGCGGTCGAGGGGGCGCGCGGCCATGGCGCGGCGCACGACGCGGTCGAGCCCGAGCGGGAGCGCCTCGACGTCGCCCACCGGCGGCCGCCCGGTGAGGAGCGAGCGCAGCAGCGCCCCCGCGGAGTACACGTCCATCGTCGGGGCCGGGGGCGCGCCCTCGAGCACCTCGGGCGCCATGTACCCGACGCTGCCGACGGCCACCTCGGAGCGGGTGATGCCGAAGGCGCGCGCGTCGGGGCCCACCAGCCGGGCGATGCCGAAGTCTCCGAGCTTCGCGTCGCCGCGCGCGTCGAGCAGCACGTTCTCGGGCTTCACGTCGCGGTGAATGACGCCACGCTCGTGCGCGTAGGCGAGGGCCTCGCACACCTGGCGGGTGACGCGCACCGCGTCGGCTACCGGCAGCGGGAGCCGCCGCGAGACGGGGCCGCCCTCGACGAGTTCCATGACGACGAAGGGGTCTTCGTCTTCGACCCCGGCGTCGTGCACGCGGACGATGTGCGGGTGGTCGAGCCGCGCCAGGGCGTGGGCCTCGCGCTCGAAGCGGGCGCGGGCCTCGGCGTCTTTCGACAGCTCCGGCGACAGCACCTTGACCGCCACGTCGCGGCCGAGCGCGCGGTGGTGCGCCCGGAAGACGGTGCCCATGCCGCCGCGCCCGAGCTCGTCGCCCAGCTCGAGGCCCGCGAACGTCACGCCGACGGCCGACAGCAGGCACGAGGGGCACACGCCGCCCTCGGGCAGGGCCTCGCCGCAGCGCGCGCACGACGGCGGGCTCACGCGCCGGGCGCCCCCGCGCGGCCCAGCACCGCGCGCACCTCGTCGGGGCGGTCGCCCTCGAGCAGCACCGTCTCGCCCACCTCCACCTCGACGAGCTGGCGGAAGCGCTCCCGGGCCCGGTGGAGGAAGGACTTGAGCTGCGGCACCGACATGCCGTGGCGCGCGGCGACGTCTCGGTAGGGCGGCGGCGCGCCGGCGCCGAAGAAGAGCTGTACCACCTCGAAGGGCCCGCTGCGGGCGCCCTGCTCGAACTCGCGCCGCAGCGCCTCGAGGGCGCGCTCCATCACCGTCTGGGCCCAGGCGCGCTCGTAGGCCGCGTCGGGCGACTCGCCCTCGTGCACCAGCAGGCGCTCGGCGATGACGTCGTCGATGGGCACCACGGCCGCGCCCCCACCGCGCTTGCCCGCCGTCGCTGCCTCGTGCCGGGTGGCGAGGTAGTTCTGCGCGATGGTGCGCAGGTACGAGCGCAGGCGGCCCTTCTCGGGCGTCACCCGCTCCAGCACGTCGCGCTCGAGCAAGAGCGCCATGACGTCTTGGACTCCGTCCTGCGCCTCGGCGGCGTCGAGCCCCTTGCGGCGCAGGAAGACGTAGAGCGGCTTCCAGTACGTCGACGTGAGAGCCGCCCAGGCCTGCCGCCGGGCCTCGGGTGAGCTGCGCGCCGCCAGCAGCAACGTCCAGCGCGTGGTGGGGAACGACGAGGGGCCTTCCATGCCGCTCGCACGCTACCTCGTGGCGTCACCGGGCGCCGGGTTGTCGGTGCGACGGGCCCGCCGCCGGCATCGACGGGTGAGGGCCCGCACTTCCCGGGGGCGACGAGAGCTGCTGACATGCATCGCGGTTATGTAGCGTGAGAGGAGCGCCCCGAGCATGCAGGCCTGCCCCGACTGTGGCGTGTTGAACGACGTGACACGCTCCGTGTGCCGCGGGTGCGGCGCCACCTCGACGACGCGCGGCTACGAAGCGATGGTGAGGCCCGACTGGGCCCCGCCGCCCGAGCCTCCGCGCAGGCGCTCGCCCTACAACTGGGGCGTCGGTCTGGTGGTGCTGGTGGTGGTGGTGGGGGTGTGTCAGTTGAAGCCGCCGCGGCGGTACCCCAGCGAGGTGCTGGTGGAGCGCTTCGGCGCGGGCGAGAAGGCCGGCAGCGCCGACCCGTGCCTGTCCCGAAGCACGTGCGTGGTGATGTACGTCACGCCCTGGTGCGGGGCCTGCCAGGTGCACGTCGGCACCACGCTGCCGCGGCTGCGCGCGAAGTGGGGCGCCTCGCCAGACCGCCCGGGGCTCAAGGTCGTCGTCGGGAACAGCGACGACGGCAAGCTCGACGAGCTGGCCCGGCGCGTCGGCGACCCGGTCTTCGTCGACCGCAACGACCGGCTGCTGCGCGCGCTGGCGGTGCGGCGCTTCCCGTCGTTCTACGTGGTGGACCAGCGCCAGCGCATCACCCACGAGGGTGATGACGCCGTCGAGTGGCTCGAGCGGCACGAGTGAGGCGGCGCGAAACCGCGCGCACCCCGCCCGGTATCGCCTGGTGTCCGGCCCGTGTGGGCCGGCCCACTGAGAGAGCCACCATGCCCCCAGATGCACTCGAGACCAACGCCTTCCTCGTCGTCCAGCAGCTCATCTACCTGACGCTCTCGCTCGCCGTGACGGTGTGGGTGGGGCGAACGCTCTTCAAGAGCGGCCGCGTGTTCCTCGTCGACACCTTCAAGGGCCGGGAGGCCCTGGCCGACGCGGTGAACCACCTTCTGGTAGTGGGCTTCTACCTCGTGAACGCCGGCTGGGTGATTCGGGGCGTGAAGCAGCCCTGGGCCGTGCGGACGGTGCAGGACGTCATCCAGAACGTCGCCTCCGACGTCGGCACGGTGCTGCTGGTGCTCGGGGTCATGCACTTCGGCAACGTGTGGCTCTTCAACCGCATCCGCACCAGGGCGCGGGACGAGCGCCGTGACGCGCCGCCGGTGCGCCCCTCGGAGTTCCTGCGCGCCCCGCCCGCCGCCGTTGGGGAGGCGCCGTGAGGGCCCTCTGCGTGCTGTACGACGAGGCGTGCGGCCTCTGCTGCGAGTGCGCGCGCTTCATCACCGCGTCGCGGCAGCGCGTGCCGGTGAGCTGCGTGCCCCGCCAGTCCGCCGAGGCGCGCGAGGCCTTCGGCGACTTCGACCGCCCCGGCGCGAAGCCCGAACTCATCGTCGTCGACGACGACGGCGGGGTGTACCGCGACGCCGACGCCTGGCTCATCACCCTGTGGGCCCTCGAGGGGTACCAGCGCTGGGCCCAGCGCCTCTCGACGCCCGCCCTGCGGCCCTTCGCCCGTGTGCTGTTCGAGCTCGTCTCATCGAACCGCGCGTCGCTGTCGCGGCTGCTCGCGCTCGACACCGACGAGGTGCTGCAGCGGAAGCTCGCGCTGCTCGACCCGTCGAACGACCCGGCGCGCTGCGCCGACGAGGCGTGCGCGCGGCGTCACGCGCCTTGAGGCAGACGGCTCCCTCGACGGTCGCGGCGTCATCCACTGCCAAGACGCCTCGGCCTTCACGGCGCAGCGGCGAGAGCACCGCAACCCCGAGCAGCCGTCGACTCCAGTGATTCAGCTCCGCTGTCACGGCGCACCGGGGAGCCGCTCAATCAGCTCGCGGAGGACGAACTCGGAGGCGTCATCGGAGGGCCACGCCTGGCCGGTGGCAAGCAACGGGGTCATGTCGGCAGCGAACAACGGGGTGGGCTTCCTGGCGTGCAGGTTCTGCTCGATGGGAGTCACGCGTCAGCCTCCACGTCGGCGTTGGCCGACAGCTTCCATCGTTGGACCCGGGGGGCCCGTCGCAGCGCTCGAGCTCGCGAGACGCTCGCTGTGCAAGACCTCGACGTCCTTCTTCGCTGCTCCAGCCTTGAGCTCCGCACGTTCCCGGATGGAGGCGATGGTGGCTCCGGGCTGATGGCCGCTGGTGCTCGATGGAGGTCAACTCCAGGTCGAGCGCTGTGACGCCTCGGCCATCGGGCCCGGAGACTTCGCGCGCGTCGCCGACCCGAAGGGCCCGCTGGTCGCGCCGGGTGCGGCAGACGGCGCCGCTGGCGACGGGGTCCATCGTCGGTGTGGTGGACCTGCCGTCAGAGTTGCTCGGCCGGGGGCTCGCGCTGCGGCGGAAGGCTTCGAGGCTGGGTGGAGCAATCGAGGTCGGGGACCATGGTCGTGCTGGCTCTGACCGCCCGCTCTGCGCATCGCTTCCGACGAGTACGTCCGCATGGAGGCGATGAGTCCGCTGCGACATGAGTGGCTCGACGGTGCGGTGAAGGCGACGGCGGGAGGCACGCCTGCGCATGCCGCCATCGCTGTGAACGTCACCACCCAGCGCTCGACCGAGCTCCGTGGAAAGCGCTGCCGGGTGTTCAGCGCCGACCTGCGCATTCGGGTACGCACGACCGGACTGGGCCCCTCTGCGGATGCGTCGGTGATCTGCGGCGGAGTGCGTGGACCTCCTCGGTGAGGCCGTGACCCAGCTCGGCTGCGCGGCGCTGCTGGTGCTGGCGCTGCTGGTGCTGGCGGCGCTGCCCTCGACACGACGCGTGCTCGTGCGCTCCCTGCTGGCGTTCGCAGCGGTCTGCGCGACCCACGGAAGCATGACCAACTGGTGGGGTGTGCCAGTGGCGTACCCCGGCGGCATGAGCGGGAACCTCGTCGCCGGGTGCCCGTGAACGGACTGACCACCACCCGTCGCTCGTACCGGTCTTCGGACCGCGCAGCCGCCTCACCACCGCCCGCTCAGGCCAACCACCGCACCGCCCGTCGTCGGTGCGACGGACACCGTCGGCGCTTCACGAAGCTCGCCGCCAATCATCGCGGTCAACAGTCCAGTCGCCATGGTGAACCCGCCTCCGATTCGCAGCCACCCTGCAGGCGTCGACCTCGAAGCCTCGCTCGACGTCACGTCGACCATCAGATCGCCGACGGCGAACGCGATGAAGCCGGCCATCGCGACTGCCAAGCCAGTGAGCTGAACGGTACGCCCAACACGAGACGAGGAAAGCGGCAGCTCGAACGGGCCCGGCACGTCCGAGAGGGGTGAGCTGAGCTTCGTCACGCCTTTCACCACGAACGACACGAGGCCTGTCATCATGCCGACGCCGAAGGAAACCGCGGCGGCGGCGAAGAGAGGCTGGTCGCCAGGGCGATGTCCTTCGTCCGCCACCAGAGAGGTACTTCGCAGCGCCAGGCCCGCCGACAGCAGACTCACGGCCGTCCAGTCCAACGCCCTCAAGACCTTTGCTGTCGTCGAAGGCTTTGGCCGAGGCTCGCCAGCCACTGCCGCAGAACACACCAGAAACGCCATCAACAGGCAGGGCAGTTGCAAGCGGGCGTTCTTGACGCCGGCCCACCCTCGCTATTCACGACTCCGCCGCGCACGACTCGCCGCGTCCCTGGCGATACCCATGCGACCCGATTCCGACGGGGCCGAGCAGCTGACTGCGATGGTGCCAATGAACCGCGCGATGGTGCGAGCCTCAAGCGTGGCCTGGTTCGTCTGCTGCCCCAACCACGGCCTCAAGGCTCGATGGTGGTGTCGATGGGCCGGGCGAGGAGGTCTGCGAGGCGTTCGGTGAGAGGCCCCAGGCTCTGCTTGCGAGCTGCATCGTCCAGTCGCAGCTCATTGGTCCCCTGGGTGAGCGTCGTCTGTATCGCGACGGCCCGAACGAGTTGATGCTCGCGATACCAGACGAGGACGACCGTCGCTGGGCCTGGCAGGGCAGCGAGGGTGACGGTGGAAGCCCGGACGCCAATGCCGAAGCCAGCCGTGACCGCGCGTGGGTCGCCGAAGTCTTCGGGCAGATTCCCATGGGCCTTTGGCAGCACGACCACCTTTGTCGGATGCTGAGCGTCGTGACGCTCGTTGCGGAGGGTCAGCCTCGCGGTAGGGCCGACGGCAAGGGAGACCTGCGACGTGGCGCCGGGCTCGACCTCGACCTGCATCGGCCCGAGCAGCTGGCCGTGAAACCAGCCACCAAGGGTGTACCGGCCGGCGAGCAGCGGACCCAGAACGGTGTTTCGCAGGGAATCGGATCGGGCCGCCGGCAGCTTCGGGTCTACCGGGAGCACCCAGAGTTCGGCACCACGCGTCCCCGTCAGCTCAAGAAAGCCTGCCGTCGGCAGGGACACCTCGATGGCACCGGCCTTCACCGCGAGGCGGGTCGGAGCGAACACGGCGCCCTGCCCGTAGGCTGGCCGCACCAGCACCTCACGTTCCCCGGCCGGCAGCATCCCGGTGCCGCGCGCGACGCGCCACCGCCCGGGCCGCGTCATTGGCTGAACCTCGACGCTGACCTCAAGCACGGCTCTCTATTTCCCGAGGACTCTGACCGTCGCCTCCTGCTTCGCCGCGAGCTTCACCGGGGGCAGCGTGAGGTCGCCCGGCTTCGCCGGGAGCTGCACGAGGGCGTCGGCTCCGTGCCGGTCTTCGATGATCAGCGAGGTCGCTCCGGCCGGAGCCCTGACCCGGCAGAGTCCTGAGATGCAGTCAACCCGCTCGCCGTCGACCATCAACCTGTCGCCCGCGGCACCATCGGGACCCAGCGCGCGGAACGAGACACTTCGTGGGCGCTCCACCACGAGCGTCACCAGCGTGTCTCCAGGGCCGAGCATGCGTCGTTCGACGTGGAACTCCCGGTCCTCGTCATGTTCGATACGGATCTCGAACTCACCGTCGGGCAACAGGCCTGCCACCGCGCGCCCGCGCGCATCGAGAGGCGCGTTCCAGATGGGCGTCGTGAGGTCATCGATGACGTCGAAGACGTTGAGTCTGCCGGCGACCGCGCGGCCCCACGCGTCCTTCACCACGAAAGTGCGCTTCGCTTCCCGTGGAACGGTGAGTGTCAGGGGGCTGGCGGCGGGAACCGTGAACCGCGACGAGACGACCCAATGGGAAGTGCTGAGGAGGTCGTCTTGCATGACGGAGATTCCAGACGCTTTGGCCACCCACATTCCTGGTTCCAGAGGCGTGCAGAAGCCACCGTCGACGAGGTCGAGGCTCACCCTGCGAAGTGCGTCGCGGCCCGGCCGAAACTCGTACAACTCGATGTCACCATCGAGGTCCTTTGCCGTGCTGCGCACCACGGTGCCGCACGTCTGAATGAGCGTGCCGGCGTCCTGGGCGAGGGCTGCCATCAACAGCGTCGTCGCGACCATAGGGCGGGATTCCTTTCCACAACCTGGCGCCGCAGTCCTGCTCTGCGCTCCATCGGCCGTCGAGGGCAATCGGACGGTGTGGCCGGTGTCCGTCCGCCAGATTGCCGTCGGCACGCACGCACCTGACGAGCGCGCGCGTGGCATCCGGGCGTGATGACGAACGAGAGGCAGCAGCGGAGGTCGGGGTGGAAGCAGTGGAGCGCCGAGGAGGCGCGCGAGGCCCTGAGGGGATGGCGCGACAGCGGGATGTCGCTGAACGCGTTCGCCCGACAGGGCGGCCTGAGTCCGCGACGGCTTTCCTGGTGGCGGAAGCGCCTGAGCGAATGGGCACCGGCGAGGGACGGAGCGAGCGAGCTTCGACTGGTGCCCGTCATCACGTCGGTGGCGACCGAGGAGATGAGGGCCAGGCCGTCAATGACGATGATGCGGCTGCCGGGCGGCGTCGTCGTGGAGTTCGACACCAGGGTGGTGTCGGCGCGGTGGGTCGCGGAGGTGGCGCGGGAAGTGTCGAGGGCCGGGTAGGTGTTGCTGCTGTCGAGGGCGGTGCACGTGTATGTGGCGACGGCGCCGTGCAACCTGAAGAAGTCCTTCGAGGGGCTGACGAATG
>JADCJJ010000181.1 GCA_020247085.1 Myxococcaceae bacterium
AGCCCCAGGGCGACGAGGGCTCTGGCCCGCCCCGGAAGCCTCGGCCACCAGCGCCGGCTCCCGACCCACGCGCGCGCGAGCCGCGTCGTCGCCACCTGCCCCCGATCGAGCGCAGGGAACCACGCCAGCACCGTCACGAAGGCCGCCGCCAGCCCCGCGGCCGAGAGCACCGCCACCTGCCGCAGGCCCGGGAAGGGCACCACCGCCAGCACCGAATACCCGGCTACGCTCGTCAGGAGCGCCAGCCACAGGCCCGGCCGCAGCTGCCGCAGCACGACGTCGGGAGAGGCCTCGGGCTGGGCCTGGCGGCTGGTGAAGTAGTGAATCCCGTAGTCCTCGGCGACGCCCACCAGGCTCGCGCCGAACACCAGCGTCAGCAGGTGGACCCGCTCGAAGCACAACGCCGTCACCGACACCCCGGCCATCACGCCCACCCCCACCGACGTCACCACCAGCGCCAGCGGCCGAGGCGAGCGGAAGGCAACCACCACCAGGAGGACCACCGCGAGGAGTGAGCCGAGCCCGACCGTCGACACCTCGTGGTTCGCCTGCACCGCGGCGGCTTCGGCGAACAGCGGAATGCCCGAGAGGACGACCTCGGCGGTGGGGACGGCGCTGCGCGCCCGCTCGAGCGTCTCGCGGAGCACCGGGCTGCCGTCGAGGGCGAAGGGGGGGCCCGTCGAGGCGAAGCGCAGCAGCACCCAGGTCTTCCCGTCCGCGCGCACGACCCGCTCTCCGCCCGCGGGACGCACCGGCGTCTGCGCGGCCTGCGCGAGCAGCCAGCCGTCGAACAGCCGCAGCGGATCCTCGTCGAAGCGTGTCAGGCGCGGGCCGACCGGTTGGTGCAACAGCGCCAGGGCGCGCCCGGCCAGCGCCTCGGTGCCTGCGTCGGCCAGCCACGCGACGTCGGCCGGGGCCACCAGGCTGTCGCGAAAGGCCGACAGCTCGAGGGGGTCGACCTCGGGCTCGCGCACCCGTGCCAGCCGCTCACCAGCCACCGCCTGCTCGAACGCGCGGGCCGCCCGGAGCGCCTCGTCATCCGTCGGCGCGCCCACCAGGGCGACGATGCTCCGCGCGGCGTCGTCGGCCATCTGCTCGAACGCCCGCGCCCCGGCTTCCTCGTCGCCCGGTGGCAGCAGCGCCAGCAGGTTCGTCTCGATCCGCAGGCCCCCCGTCCACAGGAAGGCGTGGTGCGCGAGGAGGGCTCCCACTGCGAGTCCCCAGAGCACCGCCGCGAGCCGCCTCATGGGTCGGCGCGCACGTCGGTCAGGGTGATGCGGGACTCGTCACCCGAGGCCTCGACGATGCGAATCGCGCGCACGTAGCGATCGCCCTCGAGGTCGAGGCGCGCGATGAAGCCCTTGAGGGCGAGCGCGCGAGGCGTCAGCGTCAGGCTCCAGGCGGCGGGCGAGACGCGCCCCTCGACGGTGAAGCGCTCGGAGAGCCCGCCCACGTCGCCCCCCACCACCGAGAACAGCAGGTCGGTCACGTCCTTCAGCTCGGGCTGCTCGCGCGCATCGAGGCGAAGCACCTCGCGCTCGCGCTGCGTCGTCGTGATGGCGCCCGGCCGCACCTCGAGCCGCGATTGAAAGGGCGCCTCGGTCGTCCACGTCAGGCCCTCGGCGCGGCGCAACGAGAAGGTGCCCTTCGACACCAGGGGCCGCTTGAACCCGCGCAGCACCTTCGTCTGGGTGAAGGCGCCGGTGAGGCGCGGCTCCTGCGACAGCATGGCGCTCACGTCGGCCGCGAGCCCACCCGCCAACACCACCGCCAGCACCACTGCCGTCACGGTGCCACGCCCAGCCGCTGCCAGAGTACCCGCGGCGTCACGAACTGCAGCTCGTTCGACTTCGAGTCCACAGCCACCTGCGTCGTCGAGCCGAGGGTGAGCCGCGTGCCCGACGCCTGGTCCGTGATGCGGTACGCGATCTTCAACCGGTTCTCGTACTCGACCACCTCGGCGCGGACGACCAACGGCTGCTTCAAGCGCGCAGGCTTCGCGTACTTCACCCACACCTCCACCACCGGCCAGACGTACCCGCTCTCGATCATCTGCTCGTAGTCGTAGTCGAGCTTCGTCAGCAGCGCCGACCGCGCCAGCTCGAAGTACTTCACGTAGTGCCCGTGCCAGACGATGGCCATGGGGTCGAGGTCGAAGAAGGCCGGCGTCACCACGTGCTCGACGCGCCAGCGCTCGGGAGTCGCTTCACGCATGGGTCACCTTCCGCCACAGCAGCCGCGGGAGCCGCCACAGCATTCCGAAGAAGAGCCTCGTGTGCATCCACGAGATGCGCGCGTTGTCGGCGACCACGTCGAAGTGCGACACGCCGTCGGTGGGGTACGTCACCGCCGTCGGCACGTTCACCACCGGCACCCCCGCCCACACCAGGCGCACCGCGAGCTCGGGGTCGAAGTCCATGCGCTGGCCGAGCCCGCCGGCCGCGAGGACCTCGAGCGTCGGGCGCAACGGGTACACGCGAAACCCGCACATCGCGTCGGCGATGGCGAACGACAACGTGTTGAGCCACACGAAGACGTGCGTCAGGTAGCGGCCGTAGAGGCGGCTCCGCGGCACCGAGTCGTCGAAGCGCGGGCGCCCCGTGACGAACGCCGTCGGCGCCGCCCGGGCCTCGTCGAGGAAGCGCGGCAGATCGTCGAGGCGGTGCTGCCCGTCGGCGTCGAGCTGCACCGCGTGCGAGTAGCCCTGGCGGTGCGCCTCCTCGAGCCCCGTCGTCACCGCGGCTCCCTTGCCACCGTTCTGCGCCCGGCGCACCAGCGTCACGCCGTCGCGGGTGGCGAGCCCGTCGAGCACCTGGGCGCAGGCCGCGTGGCTGCCGTCGTCGACGAGGATGACCGCGAGCCCCTGGCGCAAGACGCCCTCGACGACCGCCGCGATGGCACGCTCGTGGTTGTAGACCGGGATCACGACGACCGGACGCATCGGGTGGGTAGATGCGGGCCCCCCCGAGGCGAGTCAAGGAAGACGCAGCACCAGCCGGCCCGACGAGTAGCGCCCCTTGACGCCCTCGAACGAGAAGCGGAGCACGCCGTCGCTCCAGTCGAGCGTCAGCGCGACCCGCTGCCCGGGGCGCATGAGGGCCTGGAACTTGATGGCCTCCATGCGCAGCAGGTTCGGCGTCAGCCCGAAGCACTGCTCCCCGAGCGAAAGCGCCCAGTCGACCTGCGCGACGCCCGGCACCACCGGCTGCCCCGGGAAGTGCCCCTCGAGCACCGACAGGGCCGGGTCGACCTCGAACTCGCCCCGAGCGGAGCTCTTCGTGCGCTCCAGCCAGTCCACCGCCGGCCGGGTGGGTCGGAACGCCGCGAGCAGCACCGCGTGCGCCACTTTTCCCTGCG
>JADCJJ010000182.1 GCA_020247085.1 Myxococcaceae bacterium
CCGGTTGCCTTGAGGGGGAAGTTTTCGGTCAACCAACCTGCCGTGCTCACCACGCTCAACCAGCAACGTCGGTACGACGGCGTTCACGGAGCCAGGTCAGCGAACGCCGGTTGATCACGAACGTGCGCGGTCAACAACAGCGGCTGGAGGCGTGGCGGTGTTGGGTTTGTCGGCGATGGCGCAAGCGAAGGGCGCGCCCCCCGCGAAGGACTCGAAGGCCGAGGCGAAGGCGGCCTGGGTCATCAACGAGGCGGTGCTGGCGGCGGCGCTCGAGTGCCAGCGGGCCGGCGAGGCGTGCCTCGACCACTGCGTGCGAACGCTCTCGACGGGCGACAAGTCGATGGCTGAGTGCGCCGGTACGGTGCGGGCGATGTTGCCGATGTGCCGGGCGCTCGCCGAGTTGACGCGCCTCAACTCGCCGCACCTCAAGGCCTTCGCGGCGGTCTGCGCGAAGGTGTGCCGCGACTGTGAGGCGGCCTGCAAGAAGCACCAGAACCACCACGCCGAGTGCAAGGCGTGCATGGAGTCGTGTCAGCGCTGTGCGACCGAATGCGAGAAGCTCGCCGCCTGAGCGCCGCGCCTCTGGCGCTCGCCCCGGGAGGAGCTCCCGCCGCCGGGGCCCGTGGCCACCGCCGCGGTTCCCGGCTGCGCGCGGAGCGCTCCCGTGGCGGGGGAGGGCCCTTCGGGGGCCTCGCCGCCGCGCTGGAGTGACGGCCCTTCAGCGCCCTCACGTCGAGGCGTACCATCGCTGGTGATGGACGCCTCCCTCCTGCCCCCTGGGCTCGCCCGCCGCTGCGCCGAGCTGTTCCCCGGCGCGCGCGTCGTCGAGGTGCGCGCGCTCGGCGCCGATGACGCCGCCGCCTCGGCCGACGACACCAGCAAGGGCCTCGGCTACGGGCGCCCCCTGCGGCTCACCCTCGAGGAGGGCGGCGGTGCGCGGCGCCACGTCGTGTTCCACCTCGCCAACGCCGATGACTTCGGGCACGACCGGCGCAGCGACCGGGCGGCCGCGCAGCTCCTCGCCTACGACACCTTCGGCCTCGTCCCCCACCACACCCGGCCCCTCGACGTCGGCGCCGTGCGCGCCGATGGGGCGCTCGTCTCGCTCGCCGACTCGGGCGAGTTCTACCTCGTCACCTCCTGGGCCGAGGGCGACGTCTATGCCACCGACCTGCGCCGCCTCGCCGAGAGCGGGGTGGCGACGCCGCTCGACCTCGCCCGCCGCGACGCGCTCCTCTCGGTGCTCGACGAGCTGCATCGCCTCCCGGGCACGCACCCGGCCGCCTACACGCGCGCGGTGCGCGACCTCGTCGGCAGCGGCGAGGGCATCGCCGGCATCGTCGACGGCTCCCCGGCCGACGCGCCCGGTGCTCCCCGGCGGCGGCTCGAGGCCCTCGAGCGGCGCTGCCTGGCGTGGCGCCATCGGCTGTGGGCGCGCGCCCATCGGCTCCGCCGTACGCACGGCGACTTCCACCCGTTCAACCTCGTCTTCCCGCCCGGCGCGACGACGCCGGCGCTCCTCGACACCAGCCGCGGCTCCGAGGGTGACCCGGCCGATGACGTCGCCTGCCTCGCGGTGAACGACGTCTTCTTCGCGCTCTCGCGCCCCCGGGCCTGGGACGGGGGCCTCGGCCAGCTGTGGCACCGCACCTGGGCACACGTCGCGCGCCGCGGCGACGACGAGCTGCTCGAGGTGGTGGCCCCGTGGCTCGCGTGGCGGCTCCTCGTGCTGGCCAACCCCGTCTGGTACCCGCGCGTCTCGGAGGCCGAGCGCGACGCCCTGCTGTGCCTCGCCGAGCGCGCCCTCGACGCGCCCCGGTTCGACCCCGCCTGGGGTGACGACGTGGTGAAGGGCGCGCTCGGCCCGTCGGCGCCCACCGGGGCCGTCGTCTGGTTCACCGGCCTGCCGTCGTCGGGGAAGTCCACCCTCGCGCGCGCCGTCGCCGCGGCCGCGCCCGGCGCCGTCGTGCTCGATGGCGACGACGTGCGGCAGTGGCTCGTGCCTTCGCCCGGGTACACGGACGCCGAGCGCGCCGCCTTCTACGAGACGCTGGCCAACACCGCCGCGGGCCTGGCGAGGCAGGGGCACCTCGTGCTCGTCCCTGCGACCGCGCACCGCCAGGCTTCCCGCGCCCACGCGAGGGCCGTCGCGCCCCGCTTCCTCGAGGTGTTCATCGACACGCCGCTGCCCGTCTGCGCTGCCCGCGACGCGAAGGGGCTGTACGCGCGCCGGCAGGCCGGCCTGCCGGGCTTCGACGTGGCCTACGAGGCCCCCGTCGCAGCCGACGTCGTCGTGCGCCCGGACCTCGCCGACCCGGTGGCCGCGGTGCTGCGTGCCCTCGAGGCTGTCACGGCGCCCTCGCGCTGACGCGGCGTGAGTCGGCGAGGCCCACGTTGAGGCGCGGTGGCGCGTGGCGTGCGCGCCGCGCGCAGAGGGGAGCGCTGTCCCCAGGGGCTTGCCAGGCCCTGCCCCAGGTACGGCCTCTCGGTCCGTCGCCGCTGCGCGCGCCGACGGAGGTGCGGTGGCGCGATGGCTGCGCGCTGCGTGCCGAGGGAGGGCGCTGTCGCCTGGGGGCCCGCCAGGCCCTGACCCAAATGCGGCCTCTCGGTCCATCGCCGCTGCGCGCGCCGACGGTGGGGCGGTGGCGCGAGGGCTGCGCGCTGCGTGCCGAGGGGAGCGCTGTCCCCGGGGCCTGTCCCGCTCTCCGCGCTGACGTCCTCTCAGCCCGTCGCCGGTGGGCACGCGCCGTCAGCCGTGAGGAGGCGCGAAGCCTGCTCGCCGTGTGCACACGGGAGCGCTGTCTCCGAGGCTTGCCACGCGCTGCCCTCGGACGTCCTCTCAGCCCATCGCCGCCGCGTGCCCCCGTCGCGCCGTCGCTGGGGGCGGCCCGCGTGGAGACGGCGGTGTCAGCGGTCTGCGTCCAGCAGCGTCCGCGCCGTCAACTCGAGCACCGCGTGCCGCCAGAGGTGCTGTGGGGGCGCTCGCCGTGCCCGCCGGAAGAACGCCGGCTCCACCACCCGCGCCGGTCCTCGGCTCAAACGTACCCGCAGTGCCTCGAGGGCGTCGGGGCCCGGCATCGTGTCGCCCGAGAAGCCCCGCTTCGGCGGCGGCCGAAACCCGGGCAACCACCGTCGCGCGAGGGCGCGCAGCACCGGCTTGTCTTCGCGCGGTGACTCCAGGGCCGCCGGTGACGCCGAGAGCGCCAGCGCCACGAGCCGGTGGTCGAGGAAGGGCATGCGCGGCTCGACGCCCGAGGCCATCAGCAGCCGGTCGGCGTGAGGAATCGGCAGCGTGAGCAGGTCGTGTCCCAGGCCGACGAGCTGCCGCCGCCTGGCCCCGGGGAGCCGTCGCGACAGCCCCGCCTCGACGTCCTCGGACAGCTCGAGCCCACCGGCCGCCGCCAGCCAGACGTCCCGGGCGCGGGGGGTCGGGGTGAAGAGCCGCGCCCTGGCCCGCGCCAGCCCGACGTACGCCGCGCGCGGCCCCAGCAGCCGCGCCGCGTCTTCTGGGACCCGCCCGTCGCCCCGCTCGAGCGCCGCCTCGAGACCGTCCCACGCGTAGCCGAGGAAGAGCTCGTCGGCTCCCTCCCCCAACAGCGCCACCTTGAGGCCGCGCGCGCGCAGCCAGTCTCCCAGCGCAAGCACCGCCGGCGCCATGCTCCATGACGCGTAGGCCTCGGGCTGCTCCAGGGAATACAGCGCGCGCTCGAGCCCCTCGAGCGACGGCGCCGGCAGCCGCATCGTCTCGACGTGGCACCCGAGCGCCCTGGCGGCCGTCTTCGCGCGGCGCGCGTCACCTGCGCCGGGCCGCTCCATCACCACCGCCCGCGGCACCGTCCCGGCCGCCGCGCCCAGCAGCGTCGAGTCGAGCCCGCCCGACAGCAGCAGCGCCCAGGGCACCTCGTCGGGGATGCGCGCCGTCACCGCGGCCTCGAGCGCGCGCCCGACCTCTGGCACCAGGCGCCGCGGCTGGGCCGCGTTCACCTGGTCTTCGAGGCGCCACCAGCGCCGTCGCGTCACCCGCCCGCGCTCGTCGATGGTGACCCACTCGCCCGGCGCCACGGCCGATAGCCCGCGCCACAGCACCTCGTCGTCCCGCAGGTAGCCGCGCGCGAGGAAGGCCCCGGCCACGCCCTCGTCCACCACGCCGTCGAAGCCCGGCGTCACCACCAGCGCCTTCTGCTCCGAGGCGAAGAAGGCGCGGCGGCCCTGCACCCGGAAGTACAGCGGCTTCTTCCCCAGCCGGTCCCGTACGAGGTGCAGCCGCCGCCCGTCGCTCAGCGCCAGGGCGAAGGGACCCTCGAGCCGGTCGACGAAGGCGCGGCCCTCGGCCTCGAACAGCGCCGGCACCACCGCCGCGTCGCTCGCGCCCCGCACTGCCACGTGCCGCCGCAGTGCACGGTGGTTGTACACCTCGCCGTTCATCACCGCCGAGATGCGCCCGGCCCGCTGCACCACCGCCGGCTCGTGCGTGCCGACGATGGCCAGCCGGGTGAGGCCCAGCACCACCTGGCCAAGGCGCTCCACCACCGCGCCGTCGGGCCCCCGGTGGGCGAGCCGCCGGGCCATCGCCGAGAAGACTGGCGCCGACACGTCCTCCACCCCGATGCCGCCGAAGATGCCGCACATGCCCGCGTCAGCCCCGCGCCGCCAGCGCGCGCAGGGCCTCGCGCCGCGTGAGGTGGCCCACCATCACCTCGAGGGAGAGCAGCTCGAGCTCGGGCACGTGCCCCAGCGCCCGGCCGATGCGCGCCTCGACGAGGCCGGGCACGCGGCAGTTCGTCGAGACGCCCCGCTGCTGCAGCACCGTCGCGCCGAGCCGCTTCACGTTCGCCCGCGCCTCGTGCGCGGTGACGCCGAGCGCGTAGGGCAGGTTGAGCGCGAGCAGCGGCGTCGGCCCCGGATGCAGGGCCACCGCCGAGGGGCGGTCGAGCCAGCTCGCGTAGAAGTTGGTACCGAAGATGATGTTCGGCGCCCCCAACGCTGCGCACAGCCGCGCCAGCCCCGCGTTCATGCCGCGCCCGCAGGTGTCACAGGGCGTCGGCCCGTCGGCCCGCACCGTCGCGACGGCCTTCGCGAAGCCCGTGCGCCGCGTGCCGCGCAGCGAGTCGACGTGCAGCGGCACCTCGAGGCGGTCACAGACGGCCCGGGCCTGCGCGATGACGTCACGCGGGATGAAGCCGTTGTCGAAGAGGTAGCCCGCCACGGGCCAGCCCTTCACCACCTTCGCGAGGTAGAGGGTTGACAGGCTGTCCTTGCCGCCGGAGACGGCCACGACGGCCCGTGGGCCGCGGCCGGCGACCTGCGAGAGGCTCCACTCGAACTGCGCGAGGTCGTCAGCGAGGCCCCGGCGGGAGAACGCGGCGTCGTAGGCCTGACAGACGGTGCACGGCCCACGGGTCGGCACCGTCAGCGTGCCCAGGGCCCGCGCGAACCCCCGAATCTGGAAGAACGGCATGCCCTCGGAGAGCAGGCACCGCGGGCACTGCCGCGCCGCGCGCGTCACTTCGACTTGGGACCCCAGCCGGCCGCCCGGGGCCGCGGCGGCGGCGCCCTCTGGGCCGGGGCGGGGGCCGGCGCCTCGTCGGCCTCTTCCGTCGCCCCCACCGCCAGGAGCATGGCGTGCAGCTGGGCGTCGAGCTCGCTCAGCTTCGGCTCTGGCTTCTTCGCGGCCATGGCGTCAGCGGGCCAGCATCATCGGCGCGGGCGTCGCGACGCTCGGGTCCGCCCGCTGAATGGCAGCGCTCACGTCGTTGGCGAACGACGCGATGGCGTTACGGCCGGCGTGCGAAACGGGCGCGCCCTCGATGTTCACCTTGATCTTCCCCTGCCCGTAGAGGTCGAGCGTTCGCTGGAGCAGCTGGGCGGCGCGCTGCGGGTTCGAGCGCGCCAGCGTCGTGAGGTTCTTCTCGAGCGCGTCGAGCTGCGGGCCCGTCAGGGTGACGGCCTTCCCGAAGCTGCCGCCGGCGGCGACCTTCTCGAACGTGGCCTTGCCGACCTGCGCGTTGGTTTGGGGACGAATGGCTGAGGGCATCGGGAAACCTCTGGAGACGGCGAGGGATGAAAAGATGACGGAGGGACAACACCTGAACCGGACCGGCTGTGCAACGGCTTCGTGACGGCAGAGAAGCCCCGAAGGGTACCTCTGAACCGGGGGAGTGCGAGCAGAAAGGCCACCCCGGCTCGCCGCGCCACGTCGTCGCGGGGCCCGCGTGGCGCCATCGGCACCGGGGCCCTGCGCCGCGTCTACCGCTCGTGCGTGGGGGCCTTGTTGCACTCCTTGAGGCAGTTGTTCTTGAGCTTCGCGACGTTCGCCCGGCACGAATCGGCGATGCTCTTCGCCTCGCCCGGGTGCAGCTTGCCGCCGCGCCCACCCTTCTCGGCGACCCGGCACTCGACGGCCATCTGCTTGAAGGCGTCGTCGCACCGCCTGACGCAGTCAGGGTCGGGCTTCGGCTTCGCGCCCGCCGTGGCGCCCGCGACCACGACCAGGAGGACGACGGTTCGGAGCGCCACCAAGCACCTCGTACGCGGAAGCTGAGCCGAGACGCGCGGCAGACACAAGGCAGCCGGGGTGGCCGTGACGCTCGTCGGCCCGGCGCGGCCCCCGTGCCGAGGCGCGCGGCCCCATCGCGCGAGCCGGCCGCCGGACATGGCGGGTGCGGGGCGGTGGGTGCCCGGGCGGCCGCGGCGCACCCGGGCGGGCGCGTGCGGGGCCCTCACGCCACCTCGCTCGTCGTCGCCCCCGCGGCCTCGAGCAGCTCGCGGTACCAGCGCACCGTCGCCGCCGCCCGACCGGGCAGCGCGAGGGTGCCCCACACCACCGAGAGCGTCTTCTGCGTACCGGGCGTCGTCTTGGTGCGCTGCGCGTCCTTCACGGCGTTGGCGCACGGGCCCTGCGCGTCGAAGAGGCACAGGAGCCCCCCGACGTCGATGCGCTGCCCGCCCTGGTTGAAGACGTAGCTCGCTCCCGCGGCGGCGAGCCCGATGCGGAACGGCGGCGTGGCGAGCATGACGTCGACGACGCTGATGGGCAGGCCCGCGTGCAGCGAGGCCACGTTGCAGGCGTCGACGGCCAGGTTGATGGAGCCCAGCGCGCCCTCACCCACGGCCCGCAGCAGGTACTCCGAGGCGGGCTTGCCGCGGCCCGTCGGCTTGTAGCCCCCGTGGCGGAGCAGCTCCCGCACCGCCCCGCGCACCGCGTCGTCCGCCGACAGCGGCGCCGGCGCGTCGAGCCGCAGCAGCGAGGCCACCGCGTCGACGCGGCCGAGTTCGCCGAGCGGGCGGGGGAAGGTGGTGAGGAACCAGCGCGCGTCGAGGAGCGGGTGCGGGTCGAGCGTCATCATGGGCGGTCGAGGTCGGTGCTGACGCGCAGCGGGGTGCCCCGGTTCGCGCCGGGGCGGTCCTCGGTCGAGATGGTCCACACGTCGAGGTCCGGGTCGTCGTCGAGGTTCCCGACGCAGGCCACCGTCAGCTGGCAGGCGGGGCAGCTCCCCCGCACCCCGAGCGCCGCGCGCACCTCGGGCGGCAGCCTCGGCACCAGGTCCTCGACGGTGACGGTGCGCTTGGCTGTGTCGGGCCCGTAGCCCACCGACGCCTCGGGCGGCGGCGACGGCCGCTCGTCGCGCCGGGTGACGTCACCGGTGGCGTCGAAGACGTAGGCGTAGCGGTTGCCCGGCGGCGGCGCGAAGCCCAGCTCGTGCGGGTGCACCGTGTAGCGGCGCTGCACCGAGTGGAAGGCGAACTCGGCCACCATGATGCTCCGCAACGTCGAGCGGCACTCGTGGTCGCGCCGCGGCCCCTTCACCAGGTTGCAGCCCGGGGCGAGGAGCGCGAGGCAGGCGAGGATGACGAGGCGAGACACGGGGCAACCTGACACAGAGCCAGACACCTTACCCCGTTGCCCGAAGGCCTGACGGTTTCCCGCGCGCGCCCCCGGCCGTTCAGCGGCGGCGGCCCTTCGGTCCGAGCCGCGCCCCCAGCGCGTGCTCGAGGCAGAACACCCCGCGCAGCTGCGCCCCTGCCCCGGCGTCGGCGGGGCGCTGCCACCACTTGGCGGCTTGCCAGATGACCTCGGGGCACGAGGCGCGCGACGACAGGCCGGGCGTCAGGTCGAAGCCCGCCGAGGCGAGCAGCGTGTCGGCGGCGGCCGCCGAGGGCACGCCGAGCCCTTGCTGGAGCGGGTTGGCCGAGGCCCCCACGCCCCAGGCGTAGCCGAGCCACGCGTGCAGCAGCGCCACCACGTCGACGGCCGCGCGCTGGTGGCGGAAGGCGTGAATCGCCGGCTTCGACAGCACCGCCTCGTGCCGGGCGCCGGTGGTGAGCAGCGCCACGTTGGGGAAGCGGCGTGGGTCGTCATAGGCCTCGAGCGCGCCGAAGCGGAAGGCGTTGTCCTCGGGCGGGAAGCCGAAGCCGTCTTCGGGGTCGAGCGCGCACTCCCACAGCTGCCGGCGGCCGCGCGAGGTGGCCGACAGCAGCGCGACGTGGCTCCAGTGCGAGGGCGACAGGTCGTGCCGTGCGTGCGCCTGCGCCACCCGCAGCCGGAAGTGCAGCGGCTCGGCGCCGCCCACGAGGAGCAGCCGCAGCAGCCCGTCGTCGGCCGCCGGCAGGTGGCGTGCCAGCCAGGCGCCGTTCGACTCGTCCCCGCGGCGCGGCGCGTAGGTGAGCTGGTCGTTCTGCGTGAGGTTCTGCGAGCCACGAATCGCGAGCATTGCGGTCTCCGGGGTGGGGGCTTCTCGTCAGCGGCGGCGCAGGGTGAAGGGCGCGACGTCGTCGACGCGGGGGTGGCCGACCGGCGCGAAGCGGGGGCGCACCTCGACGCCATCGCCGCGGCGCGAGAAGCGCAGCAGGCACAGCATGTCGCCGCGCTGCCGGTGGAGCGTCTCGGTCCACCAGGGCGTCTTCGTGCCGTCGAGGCGCACGAGGCGCTCGAGCACCGGTGCGTGGGCGTGGCGCGGCCAGGGGTCGGCGCTGCCCGAGACCGCCGCGGCGAGCTGCTTGAGGGTGTCGGCGCCCAGCGTGGTGCAGAGCGCCGCCGGCGAGCAGATGACCTCGTACAGGCTCGCCGCGCCGCGCACGTCGGACGACGGAGACAGCCGCGCCACGCGCCCCCAGTGCACGTCACCGGTGAGGAGCAGCACGTCGGCCGCGCTCCGCACCACCTCGTCGATGGCCGAGGCCATCTGGGGAAAGTCGCCGTAGTTGGGCAGCGCATAGTCGGCCACCCGGCCTTCGAGGGCGTCGGCCTTCGGGTCGAGCAGCGACTGGCCGGTGACGAGCACGCCGAAGTGGCGGCGCGCCCGCAGCCCCTGCGCCCAGGCCGTGAGAGCCGACAGGGTCGGCGGCGAGAGGCAGGCCGAGCGGTCTGCCTGGCGGTGGCTGCGCGTGTTGGCGAAGAAGAACGAGAGCGGCTCGACGTCGAGCTGCAGGTGGGCCATCGGCAGCCCGCCCTCACCCTCGGCCAGGCCCTGGTAGCCGGTGAACAGGTCGTGCCCGAGGCGCCACCACCGGGCGCGGTCCGCGGCGCGCCAGGTGTTCTCGAGGAAGTACGAGACGTGGGGCGCGTTGTTCCAGTACTCGTGGTCGTCGGGCAGGGCGACGTTGGGGCCGAGCGAGCGCAGCTGCGCGGAGGCGGCGTCGTCGGGCAGGAAGGTGTCGCGGTACTTCGCCTCGAGCGCGTCGGCGAGCGCCACCGGGTCCTTCGGGAGCTGCTCGGTCGTCGGCAGGTCGAGGTACACTTGGTCACCGAGGTGCAGCACGAGGTGCACCGGGTCCTCCCGGGCGAGGTCGCGCGCGGCGGCCGCCACGCCGCGGTCCTCGTCGCGGTGGTAGCAGGAGACGAGCAGCACGTTGAACGAGTCGCCAGCCGCCGGGAGCGCCGCCGGCACCGCCTTCGCGTGCACCTCGACGGCGTCGGCGTCGAGCGCGACGCGCAAGCGGGCGGTGGGCGCTGGCGCGGGCACCTCGAGCAGCGTCGACCACCCCGGTGTCAGCTTCGTCCCCGGGGGCACCGCGCCGCGCAGGGGCGTCCACGGCCGCTTGACGGCGACGGGGAGCGCCTGGCCGCCGTGGGAGAGGGCCGGCGCGGCGCGCGGCGCAGAGGGGGCCAGCCGCGTGACGAGGAGCCGGAGGGTGCCGGGGGGCGAGGCAGCGGTCGTCGCGAACAGGCGTGTCATCCCCAGAAGGCTCGCGGTGCGTATCCTGTCAGAGCCCCCCGGCCGCGTCTCCGTTTCGCGTCGAGGGGCCGCGAGCGCCGCGGCGAGCGTCACCTGAAGGTGCCACCGCGCCGCTGGGGGCGTTCTCGCCAATGACGTTGGACGGTAAGTGCCGAGCCTGCATGCGCGCCGTCATCTGCTGCCTCTGCCTCGCGGTCCTCGCCTGTGGCGGCGCGCCGGCGCCCGTCGACGGTGGCGAGCCCCCGGCCCAGGACGACGGCGGCGGGCGCCTGGAGCCGGACGGCGGTGTTGGGGAGGACGCCGGACGTGGTGATGACGGTGGGCGGGACGCGGGGGTGGATGGTGGCGCGCCCGATGGTGGCGTGCGCCTCGTCGCCGTCGCGCACCAGCGGGAGCTGCGGGGCGTGTGGGTCTCGACGGTGTCGAACCTCGACGTGCCGCAGCTGGCGAGCCGTGACGCGGGCGTGGCGGCCCTCGCGGCCCTCGTCGAGCGCACCCGGAGCGCGGGGCTCAACGCGCTCTTCTTTCAGGTCCGGCCCGAGTCCGACGCCTGGTACCAGTCGTCGCTCGAGCCCTGGAGCCGCTTCCTGACGGGGACGCAGGGGCGGGACCCGGGGTGGGACCCGCTCGAGACGCTCCTCGAGCTCGCCCACGCGCGCGGCGTCGAGGTGCACGCGTGGGTGAACCCCTACCGGGGCCTCGTCTCGGCGTCGGCTCAGGCGGCGGCCACGCACGTCAGCCGCACGCTGTCGGCGCACGCCGTCACCTATGGCGGCAAGGTGACGATGGACCCCGGGGCGCGGGCCGTGCGCGCGCACGTGGTGGCGGTGATGAGCGACCTGCTCGACCGCTACGACGTCGACGGGCTGCACTTTGACGACTACTTCTACCCGTACCCCGACGGCTCGGGTGCGCCCTTCCCGGACGAGGCGACGTTCCAGGCCTACCGCGCCGACGGCGGCGTGCTGGGGAAGTCGGACTGGCGGCGCGACAACGTGAACCAGCTCGTGCGCGAGGTGATGGGCCTCGTCACCCGCGAGCACCCGCAGGTGCGCTTCGGCATCTCGCCCTTCGGCATCTGGCGCCCGAACAACCCGCCCGGCGTGGTGGGGCTCGACGCCTTCGAGACCATCTCGTGCGACGCGGTGACGTGGCTGAACCAGGGCTGGGTCGACTACGTCGCGCCGCAGCTGTACTGGCCCACGACGTCGACGGGGCAGCCCTTCGTGCCGTTGCTCACCTGGTGGGCGGGCGCGCTGCGGGGCGGACGCCACGTGTACGCGGGCCACGGGCTGTACCGCCTGGGCACTTCGGGGTGGACGTCGGCCGACGAGATTCGCGCGCAGGTGGTGGCGGCGCGGGTGTTGCGGAGCGAGGGCGTGCTGGGGGGCATTCACTTTCGCGAGGCCAACCTGCGCGCGAACCTGCTGGGCGTCGCCGACCTGTTCAAGAGCGACCTCTACGCGGCGCCGGCGCTCCCGCCGCCGTTGCCCCGCGCTGGCGCCGCCGTGGCGCCGACGCCGCCGACGGTGGCGCGCACGGCGGGGCAGGTCTCGGTGTCGCACCCGCTGCCGATGACGGTGCGCTTCTTCGCGCTCTACCGCCTTGGCCCGCAGGGGCAGTGGGTGTTGGCCGACGTCGCGGGCGGGCCCCAGGCCACCTTCCCGGTGCGGAGCGGCACCTTCGCGGTCAGCGCCGTCGGCCGCGGTGGCGCCGAGAGCCAGGCCGCGGTGGTCGTCGTGCCCTGACGAGCAGCCGCGCGGCTGCAGGGCCGAATTTTCCGTCAGGCGTTCGCCCAGGTCTCGAGCTGTGGTGTGGTGCTGGCCCATGACGGCCTCTCGGGTGTTCCTCGTGGTGAGCGTGCTGGGCGCGGCCTGTGGCCAGGTGCCGGGTCCTGGAGACGCTGGGGGCCGTGGCGAGGCGGGCGGGAGCGCTGGCGGGGTGTCGACCGGCGGAGGTGGCGCCCTGTGCACCGCCTCGTCGTGCGCCGGGTGCTGCACGGCCCTCGGGGCATGCATCGTGCCCCCCGACAACGGCTCGCCCTCGCAGTGTGGCGTGGGGGGAAGCGCCTGCGTCCAGTGCGCTGCTGGCACGGAGTGCCGCGGGGGAGAGTGCCG
>JADCJJ010000183.1 GCA_020247085.1 Myxococcaceae bacterium
ACGCCTCCGGTCGACCTCGACGTCCGCTGTCCGCCGGGAGCGGGCCCGGCCGCGGGCGCTCCACCGACGCCTCCGGTCGACCTCGACGTCCGCTGTCCGCCGGGAGCGGGCCCGGCCGCGGGCGCTCCACCGACGCCTCCGGTCGACCTCGACGTCCGCTGTCCGCCGGGAGCGGGCCCGGCCGCTGGCGCTCCACCGACGCTTCCGCCCGTCACCCACGCGCGCGGTCCGCCGCGGACGCGCCAGGGTGGCGACCGCTCCACCGGCGCTGCCGGTCGCCGTCCCTGGCCCGCGACGAGCGGCCACCCCCTCGCTCGAAGGAGGCCCCGCGACCATCCCGGCCTCGCCCGCCGGCTTTCAGTTTCGCGCGAATTATTCAATGATGTGCCGTCGCGTTAGCGCTCGGCGCCGCGCCATCACCAGAGGAACGTCGACGTGGCCTTCGGACTGTTCGGCAACAAAGAGACCCCCCTCGAGAAGCTCGCCTCGGGGAAGGTGAAGAACGACCAGGAGAAGCAGGCGCTCCTGCAGGCCCTGGGTTCGCCGTCGGCGGAAGAGGTGATTCCGCTGGTGCTGCTCGACGACGCCACCATCGCCTCGCGCGGCTTCCAGCTCTTCGTGCAGAAGGCGACGCCGCCGGCCCTCGCGGCGCTCCTCGACGAGGGCCTCACCCGCAACCAGGTGACGACGCTGGCGAAGGTGTTCCAGAAGTGCCGCGACGACATGGTCGCGCCCACCATCGGCGCGGCCCTGGCGCGCACGAAGTCCGAGCACGCGCGCAAGCTCTGGGAGCTCTCCCTCGACCTGCAGGCCGCCGTCAGCGACCCGCTCCTCGAGCGGGCGATGAAAGAGGCCCCGGGGCCCCAGCGGGTGATTGCGCTGCGGCGGCTCATCAAGGCGAAGGGCGTGCCGGCGCTCAAGGCGACGCTGGTCGAGGCCGTCGAGAGCCGCGAGGTGGCGCTGCGCAAAGAGGCGATGACGCACCTCTCGACGCTCGAGGGCGACGACGTCTTCGCGGCGATGCTCGAGCGCCTCGGCTCGGACGACAGCAAGGAGGTGCGCGAGGCCGCCGGCGCCTGGCTGCAGCGCTACATCGCCAAGGCGCCGCCCGACGTGCGGCCGCGGGTGCTGGGCAAGCTGCTGCTGGCCGGCACGCCGGAGCAGCGCACGCAGCTGGTGAAGAACATGTTCTCGCAGGGCAACCCCGGCGACCTGCTGATGGGCGTGCTGCTGTTCTGCAAGACGCTCACCGGCGTGCAGCACCGCACGGTGATGGGGGCGCTGCAGTCGGTAGGCAAGTCGCTCATCCCGCACGCGGTGACGATTCTCAGCAACAGCGACGCCGACCTGCGCGTGCAGGCCGTCTACCTGCTCGAGGCGTACGAAGACCCGGCCACCATCGGGCCGATGCTGCAGATGCTGAACGACCCCGACTGGTGGGTGCGCATCGTCGCCTGCGAGACGATGGGCCGGCTCAAGGAGCCCAAGACGGTGCCGGCGCTGCAGCGCATGCTGAGCGACGCAGACGCGAAGTGGGCGGCCATCGACGCCGTCGCCTCCATCGGCGGGCCCGAGGCCACGGCGGTGCTCGTCGCCCTCTTGAAGGACCCGATGGCCGAGGTGCGCGCGGCGACGGTGCGGGCGCTCGGGCGCCTGAAGGACCTCAAGCTCGAGCCGACGCTCACCGAGGTGGCGAAGAACGACCAGGCGGTCGACGTGCGGCTCAAGGCCGTCGAGGTGCTGCGCGACCTCAAGGGCGGCGGCTCGGGCTCGGGCGCGGTGGTGTCCTCGAAGGACCTGACCAAGCCCATCGAGAAGCTGCTGGCGTTCGCGCGCGAGAAGGGCGCGAGCGACCTGCACCTCACGCCGGGCGAGCCGCCCCTCATCCGCCTCAACGGGGCCCTGGTGCGCCTCGAGTCGCAGAAGATGGACTCGGAGCAGGTGCGGCAGATGCTCGTCGACCTGCTCGACCCCGTGCGCGCGCCGCTGCTCGAGAAGCACGGCTCGGTCGACTTCTGCTACCCCATCGCCGGCGTCGGGCGGTACCGCGCCAACGTCTACAAGATGAAGCGCGGGTACGCGGGGGCGTTCCGCTGCATTCCCAACGTGGCGCCCACCATCAAGCAGCTCGGGCTGCCGAAGAAGCTCAACGACATCGGCACGCTGCACCAGGGCATCGTGCTCGTCACCGGGCCCACCGGCTGCGGCAAGACGACGACGCTCACCGCGCTGGTGGACCTCGTCAACGAGACGCGGCAGGCCCACGTGCTCACCTTCGAGGACCCGGTCGAGTTCGTGCACACGCCGAAGATGGCGCTCATCAACCAGCGTGAAATCGGCAAGGACTCGATGACCTACGCCGCGGCGATGCGCGGCGCCCTGCGCGAAGACCCCGACATCATCGTCGTCGGCGACATGCGCGACCCCGACACGATTCGGCTCGCGCTGCTGGCGTCGGAGACGGGCCACCTGGTGGTGGCGACGATGCAGACGACGGGCGCGGTCGCCACCATCGACAAGCTGGTCGAGTCGTTCCCCTCGGACGAGCAGCAGCAGGTGCGCGTGGGCCTGTCCGAGAGCCTCAAGCTCGTCATCTCGCAGGTGCTGGTGCCGCACGCCAACGGGGCCTCGCGCGTCGGCATCTTCGAGGTCCTCGCCAGCACCTCGTCGGTGCGCGCGCTCATCCGCGACGGGCGCACGCTGCAGCTGCCCAGCGCGATGCTCATCGGGCGCTCGCAGGGCATGCAGACCATCGACGGCTCGCTCGAGGAGCGGCTGCGGGCCGGCGACATCACCTTCGAGACGGCCATGCTGTACGCGCAGAACAAGGAGAGCTTCTCGAAGCTCTCGGCGCTGCAGGGCGCCGGCGGGAGCGCCTTGGGCGCGGCGCCGGCCTCGCAGCCCCAGGCGCCGGCGGGGCCCACCGCCCAGGCGCAGCGCCCCGTCGCCAACCCCGCGATGCAGCCGCGGCCCGGCATGCCCATGGCCGCCCGGCCCGTGGCGCCGGGCGCGCCCGCGGGACCCGGCGCGCCGGCAGCCGCCGCGGCGCCACCGAAGGAGAGGCCGTCATGAGCCAGCAACCCCCCGCCCGCGGCGGCGCCGACCGGCGCGTGAACGACCGCATCGGGCGCTTCCTGAAGCTGATGAAGGACTGGAACGCGAGCGACCTGCACCTGTCGGTGGGCCGCCCGCCGCTGTTCCGCGTCGACGGCGTCATCAGCGAGGTGCGCTACCGCAACCTCAGCGACGGCGACTTCCGCACCCTCATCGCGCCCATCACGCCGCCGCACCTGTGGAACCAGTACGAGCAGACGGGCGACGTCGACTTCGCGTACGACCTGCCGGGCGTCTCGCGCTACCGCGTCAACCTGTTCCGCCAGCAGCGCGGCATGGCCGCCGTCTTCCGCAACCTGTCGGCGAACCTCGTCAGCATCGACCGCCTCAACCTGCCGGAGCAGGTGCACCGCTTCGTCGAGTTCCGCTCGGGGCTGGTGCTCGTCACGGGCCCCACGGGCTCGGGCAAGTCCACCACGCTCGCCGCCATCATCAACGAGATGAACACGAAGCGGCCGCTGCACTTCATCACCATCGAAGACCCGGTGGAGTTCGTTCACGAGAACAAGAAGTCCATCGTCAGCCAGCGCGAGGTGGGCACGCACGCCAACGGCTTCGCGCCGGCGCTCAAGGCGGCGATGCGCGAGAACCCCGACGTCATCCTCGTCGGCGAGATGCGCGACCTCGAGACCATCGAGGCGGCGCTGGCGGCGGCCGAGACCGGCACGCTCGTCTTCGGCACGCTGCACACGAACTCGGCGGCCAAGACCATCGACCGGTTGATCAGCGCCTTCCCGACCGACCGGCAGCCCGGCGTGCGCAACACCCTGGCGAGCGTGCTGCGGGGCGTGCTGGCGCAGCAGCTGCTGCGCAAGAAGGTGGGCGGGCGCATCGCGGCGGTCGAGGTGATGTTCTCGAACTTCGCGGTGACGGCGATGATTCGAGAGGGCAAGACGCATCAAATCAGCGGCGCTATCGCCCAGGGCAAGCGCGACGGCATGCTGTCGATGGACGAGACGCTCAGGAGCTTCGTCGAGGACGACCTCATCGAGGACCTCGACGCGCTCGACAAGGCCATCGACAAGGACCAGTTCCGCGAGTTCTTGAAGGAGAAGGGGCTGTTCTCGGAAGAGGAGCCGGCGCCGGCCGCTCCGGCGAAGCCCGCCGCGGGCGCGGCGCAGGGCAAGCCCGGCGTGGCGGCTCCGGCAGCGACGGCCACCGCGCCCGCCACCGGCCCCGCGACCGCCGTCAGGCGCTGAGCCGGCTCGCCGGCCCCCACCGGGCGCAGGGTTCGCTGGGGCGTCGCGCACCCGGGTTCGAGGCTCCACCTCTGGCGGCGCCTCGGCCGGAGACTTGGCGGGCACCGCGCTTGTGAGAAACTGCACCGCACCGTTGGGGTGCTGGGCACGAAGGTTCGCGCCAGCAGGGAGCGGAGCGCACACATGACACGTTGTTCGTCCGGTCGATCTCTCCTGGTCTTCGCGTTGCTGTGCAGCGCCTCGGTCACGTACGCGCAGCAGCCAGGCGGGCGCACCGCCGATTCCCCGACGGCCGCCTCGCTCGAGCCCACCGCCTTCGACGCGGGGGTCGCGGCCCCCGCGCCGCTGTCCGAGCCCTCCGCGCCCCCGCCCGAACCGGCGGCGCCGACGGCCGAGGCCTCACCCGAGATGGCCCCGCGCACCTTCACCCGTGAGACGGTGGTGACGGGATCGCGGCTCAAGCGGAAGGAGCTGCTCGGCCCGGCGCCCGTCGCCGTCTTCACCGCGGAGCAGATCAAGGCCTCGGGGCGACTCAACGTCGGCGAGTTCCTGCAGACGATGGCACAGCAGTCGAACGCCACCAACCGCAACTCCAACAACGGCGGTGACGGCGCGATTCGCGTCAACCTGCGCGGGTTGAAGCCCGCCTCGACGCTGGTGCTCCTCAACGGGCGCCGCCTGGCGCCAGGCGGCACCGGGGCCGACTCGTCGGTCGACCTCTCGAGCATTCCCACCAACGTCATCGACCGCATCGAGGTGCTGCTGGACGGAGCCTCGGCGGTGTACGGCTCCGACGCCATCGGCGGCGTCGTCAACATCATCACGGTGAAGAAGTTCCAGGGGGCCGAGGTGAGCGCCGTCGGCGGGGTGTCGAGCCGGGGTGACGGCCAGACGCTCGACGTCACCGGCCTCGTGGGCACCAGCACCGACAAGGGCAGCGCCCTCGCGTCGTTCGGCTACTACACGACCCAGCCGGTCTTCGCGGGCAATCGCGACTTCAGCCAGACGCAGCGGGCCTTCGACTCGGTGGCCGGTGAGGAGTACCGGCTCGGCAGCGGCACCGTGCCAGGCGGGCGCATCATCGTGCCGGGGGCCGAGGCCGGCGTGCAGAACGGAAACTCGGCCTGGAACGACCTCGTGCGGCGCTACCCGACCGCCACCAACTTCACCCGCGACCTCACGACGGGGCAGTGGCGGCCGTTTCGCGGCCCCAACCTGCCGGTGGACGACGGCGACGGCTACAACTTCCAGCCGTACAACTACCTCGTCACGCCGCAGGAGCGCTTCCACCTCTTCAGCCTCGGCGACTACCAGGTGACCTCGTTCGCGCGCGCCTACTACGAGGGGTTCTTCACCAAGCGCACCTCGACGCAGGAGCTGGCCCCCGAGCCGCTCATCGGCGACCTCGAGGGCCTCACCGTGTCGGCGCGCAACGTCTACAACCCCTTCGGGCGCGACTTCTCAGCCGTGCGACGCCGGCTGTCCGAGTTCGGCGGCCGCGTCACCACCCAGGACGTCGCGACGTTTCACGGCGTCGTCGGCGTCGACGGCACCTTCGGTGACGTCAAGGGCTGGACGTGGGACGTGCACCTCAACGTCAGCCGCAACGAGGCCACCACCGTCAACCAGGGCAACCTGCGCGTGACGCGGCTGCAGAACGCGCTCGGGCCCAGCTTCATCGCCGCCGACGGCACGCCCACCTGTGGCACGCCCGACGCGCCCATCTCCGGCTGCGTGCCGTTGAACCTCTTCGGTGGCCCGGGCTCCATTACGCAGGACCAGGTCGAGGCGCTGCGCTTCACGGGCGTGGCCCGGGGCTTCAACCAGCAGCTCGGCACGCAGGCCACCGTCACTGGAGAGCTGTTCAGGCTGTGGGCCGAGCGCCCCGTGTCCCTGGCGGCAGGCTACGAGTTCCGCGCCCAGTCGGGCGGCTACCTGCCCGACCCCATTACCGCGGCGAGCGAGACGAGCGGCAACAAGTCGCTCGCCACGGGCGGCGGCTTCAGCGTGCACGAGGCGTACGGCGAGGTCTCCCTCCCCGTCGTCGACAAGCGCCCCGGCGTCGAGCGCCTCGAGCTCACCGCCGCGGGGCGCTTCTCGGGGTACAGCAACTTCGGCTCGACGTTGAACTACAAGTTCGGCCTGCGCTATTCGCCGGTGAAGGACGTCGCCCTGCGCGGCACCCTCTCGTCGGCGTTCCGGGCGCCCTCGGTGCCTGAGCTGTTCGGCGGGCAGGCCGACAACTTCGCCAACGTGACCGACCCCTGCGGCGTCGTACCGCCGGGCTCTCCGCGGGAGCAGAGCTGCGGCGCGGCGGCGAACAACGGTGACGACCAGAACCAGCTGCGCGCGCGCGTCGGAGGCAACAGCGCGCTGCGGCCCGAGACGGCACGCATCGCCACCGTCGGCGTCGTCGTCGAGCCGCGGTGGGTGCGGGGCCTCTTCTTCACCGCCGACTATTACAACATCGACGTCGGCAGCACCGTGAGCTCCATCGGCGAGAACGTCATCCTCGCGGGGTGCTACCCGGACCAGGCGGGCAAGGCGCCGCAGTACTGCAGCCTCATTCAGCGCGACCCGACGACCCAGCGCATCACGCGCATCGACAACCTCAACGCGAACGTCGGGCGTGACCAGGTCGACGGCATCGACTTCACCACCGGGTACCGCCTCGGCACCCCGGCGGGCACCTTCAACCTGCTGGGCGCGGTGACGTGGCTGCGCGAGTACAACCGCACGCTGGCCGACGGCACCGTCATCAAGGGCGCGGGCACGTGGGACCTGAACCAGTCTGGCACGGGCGGCGCGTTCCCCCACGTGCGCTTCAACGCGTCGCTCGGCTGGGCGTACCAGGGCCTCACCGCCTCGGTGCGCACGGCCTTCATCGGCGGGTACTCGGAGTGCGGCGACGCCGACGGCGACCTGTCGGGCCTGGGGCTCTGCTACGACACCAGCAGCCGCGGGCGACGGCAGGTGAGCCCGTGGAACACGTGGGACGTCACCGTCGGCTACACGCTGCGCAGCCCGGCCGGCCAGTCGACGCTGCAGCTCGGCGTCGTCAACCTCTTCGACCAGCGCCCGCCGGTCGTCTACAACGGGTTCGCCAACACCACGGACGTGTACTCGTACGACCTGGTGCTGCGCTCCTTCTTCATGCGGCTGTCGCACCGCTTCTGACGAGGACCCTTCCATGACGCTCTCCCGACGGCTCCTGGCCCTCGCTCCTCTCGCCCTCGCGTGCACGCCGCCGATGGGGCGCGACCCGGTGCCCGCCCTCGACGTGCTGCAGGTCGTCCCCGGGACGGCCCGCGTCGAGGCCGGCGGGGTGCTCCAGTTCGGCGCGCTGAAGCTCTCGGGCGGCGCGGCGGCCAACGTCACCGCGAGCGCCAGCTGGCGCAGCAGCGACCCCTCGGTGCTGACCATCACCGCCGGCGGCAAGGCGGCGGTGAGGAAGGCCGGCGTCGTCACCGTGACGGCCACCGCGGGTGAGGCCACCGGCAGCAGCGAGGTCATCGTGCTGGGCCGCGTGGTGGGCCTCGAGGTGGGCGCCGGCGCCGTCGAGGTGCCCGTCGGCCTCACCCTGCCGGTCGGCGGGGTGCTGCTCGCCGATGACGACACCGTCAGGCCGCTCGACGGCTCCGAGACGTTCGGCTCGAGCGCGCCCACGGTAGCGTCGGTCTCGGCCACCGGCGACGTCACCGGTGAGGCGGCAGGCACGGCGTCCATCACGTTGAGCCGCGCTGGCCTCACCGTCGCGCGCGCCGTCACCGTCGTCGACACCGCCCTCATGGCGGTGACGCCGGGGGCCGACCCCGGCACCCGCCTGCCCGCCGAGGGAGTCATCGACGTCTTCGTCGAGGGCACCTTCGCCAACGGCGACGTGCACGACGTCACGGGGCTGTTCGCGGTGTCGGCGCCCGAGGGCAGCGGCGTCACCGTCGACGGCACCAGCGTCACGGCCGACGCGCTCGCGGTGGGCACGAAGACGGCGACGCTGACGTTCACCGGCGTCGAGGGCACCATCGCCGAGGGGCGGCGGGCGACGCTCGAGGTGACCGTCGTCAGCGACGCGCTCGAGCGGGTGCGCCTCACGGCGCCGGCGGCTGCGTCGACGCGCGGAGAGCCGGGCCGGCTGTCGGTGGTGGGCACCTACGGGAGCCTCGAGTTCCCCGTGGTGGCGGACTTCACCGCGGACCCGCCGGAGCTCGTCTCGGTTGCGCGCGGCGGCGCGGTGGCATGGCTCGCGCCCGGCACCGTCACCTTCACCGCGACGGTGGGCGACGTCGAGGCGATGGCCTCGACCGTCGTCACCGACGCCCCGCTGACGGGCGTCACCCTCGGTGGCGTCGAGGCGCTCCGGGTGGGCGGCGCGCTCGAGCTCTCGGCCACCGCGGCCTTTGGCGCGGCGACGCAGTCGGTCACCTCGCAGGTGCGCTGGGCGTCGTCGGCGCCGGACGTCGTCGAGGTGAGCAACGTCTCGCCCGGCCTCGCCACCGCACTCAAGGCCGGCACCGCCACCATCGAGGCCTTCTACCGGGGCACGCGCGCGGCGTCGGTCACCCTCACCGTCGCGCCGTAGGGCGCACCGCCCGCAGCGAGAGGGCGGTCGTCGCCTCGTCGAGTCGTGCCACGCGCCCCCTCGAGCGCGCCGTCGCCTTCAACTCAGGAGCAGGGCGTACGCTCCGGGCGGTGACGACGGGCGTGGTGGCGACGGCGAGGGCCTGGGCGCGCGCGGCGGCCGTCGCAGCGCCATCAGGAGATGGGCAGCACCCACCCCCTCAGCAGCGTCACGCCGAAGCGCGAGGGGCCGGCGATACCGTACTCACCGGCGAGCCCAACCGAGAGGCTCGAGTCGAGCCGCACGCGGAGGCCGGCGCGCACCGACAGGCTGAAGTCCGACGCGCGGCACGTGCCAGCCTGGCCCTCGACGCTCACGTCCGCACTGACGAACTGCACGTCGCCGAGCAGGTCGACGAAGGGCGTCACCGGGCCGAACGTGGCCTCGCCGCCGAGCCCCAGGCGCAGCCCCCACAGCGACAGCGCTCGGGGGCCCACCGGGAGCGGCGGCCCCACCAGCGGGCTTCCCGTCGCCAGCGCCTCGCCGTCGAGCGCCCCATGGCGGAACAGGGCCCACGTCTTCTGGAGGCCGAGCGTGAAGCGCGTGTGGTGCCTGATGACGCGGCTCTCCCAGGCGGGCCCGGCCGTGACGAGCGCTCGGAGAGCCGGCCCCCCGAAGGGCGCGCCGAGGCCCGTCGCACCGGCGACGCCACCGGCCTCTCCCGACGCGAAGACGAGGGGCAGGGCCGACGGGTCGAGCACCGCGCCCCCGAAGCCCATGGAGAGTTCCTGCACGATGGCTGGCGCCTTCACCTCGGGCGTCGGCGCGTCGTCCGAGCCCTCCGCCCGTGCCGACGTCGTCGCCAGCACCACCGCGCCGAACAACACCACCACCGTGCCTCGAGGGACGTGCATGGGGAGTCGTCAGAGCAAGCGCTCGGCCGCGGCCAAGGGCGCAAAGCGACGGGCCCGTGACGACGCCATGACGTCGTGCACGCCCTCACCCCGACAGCCGCGCCTGCCTCGCCGACGACGCAGTGCGAAGCCCACGACGCCGCTCGTGGCGCGGGCCACAGGCGCTGGTGGAGCGGGGACGCGGGCGCGCGGCGGTCCCTGCGTGGGCTCGCGGCGCCAGGCGCGAGTACAGGCGGGTCGTGCGGCGGCGGCGGCGTGCACGCGGCGCCGCGCGGTGCCAGGCGCGAGTGCAGGAAGACCGTGCGGCGGCGGCTGCACGCACACGTGGGCTTGCGGCGCCAAGCGCGAGTACAGACGGGCCGTGCGACGGCGGCGGCTGCACGCACACGTGGGCTCGCGGCGCCAGGCGCGAGTACAGACGGGCCGTGCGGCAGCGGCGGCGTGCACGCGGCGACGAGGACGAGGCGCGTCAGCCCGGCCGGCGGGCAGAGGCGAGGCGCTGGCCCACCAGGCGAACGCCGGACTCGAGCGTGTCGGCCAGCACGCCCGAGAGCGAGGCGGGCGTGTACTCGTCAGCACGGGCGCGGCGGGCGGCCTCGTCGAAGGGCACCCGCGGGGGCGCGCCGATGAGCGCCCAGTAGCGGTCGTCCCTCGGCAGCAGGTCCGAGGTGAAGCCCAGCACCAGCTCGCGCGCCAGCGAGAAGTCGGCGCCCGTCACCAGCTTGAGCCACCACGACGACAGCGAGGGTGACAGCAGCGGCACCGGCAGCGCCGGCACGACCCGCCCCTCGAGCGCGGCCAGCCGCGAGAGCACCTCGGCGCCCGTCATCACCTCGGGGCCCGGCAGGTCGAACCACTCGCTCTTCGGCAGCGGCGCGTCCTTCGCGGCGACGAGGGCCGTCACCACGTCGTCGATGGCCACCGGGCACGTCGCCGAGCGCGTCCACCGCGGCAGCACCATCGCCGGCAGGCGGAGCGCCAGGTCGCGCACCATCTTCCACGAGGCGCTTCCGGCGCCGACGATCATCGACGCGCGCAGCTCGAGGGTGGGCACGCCGCCCGCGCGCAGCACCTCACCGACGGTGAGCCGGCTCTGAAGGTGCACCGAAGGCTCGCGGGCGGGCGCGACGCCGCCGAGGTAGACGATGCGGCCGACGCCGCGCGCCTGCGCCACCTCGGCGAAGGTGCGCGCCGTCTCGGCCTCGTGGGCCGCGTAGTTGGCCGCGCCGCCGCCCATGCCGTGGACGAGGAAGTACGCGACGTCGATGCCCTCGAGCGCGCGACCGAGGCCCTCGCGCGACGAGACGTCGCACGTCACCCACGAGACCGCCGCCTCGGGCGCCCGCGGCTTGCGGCTGGTGGCGCGCACCTCGACGCCCGCCCGCACGAGGGCCGGCACGAGCGCGCGCCCCACGAAGCCCGTCGCGCCGGTGACGAGAGCGCGCATGCCGCCCATCAGCGCCCGGCCGGGTGCTTGCCGATTTCGTCGCGCAGGAACTGGTGCAGCCGCGATGACACGCTCTCAGGCATCTCACGGGCCAGCACCCGGCGACACACCGGCGTGGTCGCCGAGTACGTCTTGAGGAAGTCCTCGCACGGCTGGCAGCCCGACAGGTGCGCCTCGAGCCGGGCGCGGAGCTCGTGCGCTAGCTCGCCGTCGACGTAGTCGAGCAGCAGGTCGATGCAGTCCTGACAGGTGTACGCGTCGTTCACGGGGCGCTCTTCGAGACCCCCGATTACTGCGAAGGGCTGCCCCGCCGCGCAACTCGAATTGTCAGTCGGCGCTGACAGGCGCGCATGACTGAACGGATGCTCAGCTTGCCCGCTCGGCGTAGAACCGGTCGATGGCGGCGCGCAGCGCGAGGCGGGCGCGGTGGAGCCGGCTCTTGATGGCGGGCACCGAGTCACCGACGGCCTGGGCAATCTCCTCGTACGAGAGGCCCTCGACGTCTCGCAGGAGAAAGACCTGCCGGTACTCTTCCGGGAGCCGCTGCGCGGCGTCGTCGATGGCCTTGCGGAGCTCGGCGTCGAGCGTCTGGGCCTCGGCGTCGCGGCTCCAGTCGGCGACGTCGTCGATGAGGCTGCCGCGCTCGTTGAAGGTGGGGCTGCCCTCGGGCTCCTCGACCTGCGCCGTCACGCGGCGGTGCCGCAGGCGCATGAGCGCGTAGTTGGCGGCGATGCGGTACACCCACGAGCCGAAGGCCGATTCGCCGCGGAATTCGGGAAGGTGCTTGTAGGCCGCGAGGAAGGCCTCCTGGACGACCTCGGCCGCGTCATCGTCGCTGCGCAGCATGCGGGCCGCCATGCCGAAGACACGGTTCTGGTGGCGAGCCACCAGCGCCTCGAAGGCCGCCATGTCGCCGCGCTGTGCCCGCCGGAGCAGCTCGCTGTCTTCGGGGTGCTCCACCACACGCGCACCGTTCCGGGTCTCTGCCGGAGCGTCAAGCCGCATCGTCGTGACTGGCGCCTCCGTCATGCACTCACCTTCCCACGTCGTACAACCTTGAACAAGCCCTCAACACGAGAAAGCCGCATGGTCATTTCTTGTTCATCGACCATGTCTCAGGGTGGTCGGCGCCCTGAGGTTGAAGGCTACGGGCGAGCGTTCAGCGGCGTTTCACCCCGAGACGAAGGGGCTGCCTTTTTCGAAGAAGCGCAAGGGCTTGCGAGCCCACTCGCCGGCAGAGTCGACGCCAATGCGGGGGCCCGATGCGATGGCCCGGACGGAGGGCGCGGCGGCGAGGAAGAGCGGGGGCTGGTCGAGGGGGAGGCCATCGTGGGCGCGGGTGACGCCGAGGGCGCGGGTGAGGCGGCCGGGGCCGTCGCAGCGCTGGCCGTCGAGGCCGGAGCAGGGTTCGAGGGCGCGAATGAGCACCGCGGCGCCGCCGCCGGTGACGACGTTGACGCAGTGGTGCAGGCCGTAGACGAGGAAGACGTAGGCGTGGCCCGGCGGGCCGAACATCACCTCGGTGCGGGCGGTGCGGCCCTTCGACGAGTGGCAGGCGAGGTCGTGAGGCCCCAGGTAAGCCTCGGTCTCGACGATGCGGCCCAGGCGGGGGCCGGTGGGCGTGTGGTGTACGAGGAGCTGGCCGAGCAGCGCGCGCGCCACCACGTCGGTCGGCCGGGCGGCGAAGTCACGCGGCAGCACCTGGAGCCGGCGAAAGGCCATCACTCGCGGATGGCCGCCTGCAGCAGCTTGAGCTGGATGTTGATCTTGAGCGCGTTGCACCGCTCATGGATGACGTCGGAGAGGTTGTTGAAGACGAGGGCCGAGTTCTCTTGCGTGTAGTAGCTCGACACGTTGCTGACGACGCCGAGCAGGTCGGAGACGAGCGAGAGGTAGCGCATGTTCTCGCGGCGCAGGCCGTCGTCTTTGAGCGCGAGCACGTCCTTGCTCGATTGGAGCTGGCTGAGGAGCGAGACGAGCGAGTTGAGCTCGTGGAACTGGCGGCGCTCGGCGACGGCGTCGAGGCCGAGGAGCGCGAGGAAGGCGAGCCCGATGTTGATGAGGATGGAGAAGAACGCGTCGACGCCCTGGAGCACCTCGCTGGTGGCCTCGGTCGAGGGGGCGACGGCGCCGTCGGCGAGGCTGCGGCCCTTTGGCGAGAGCAGGCGCTGGGCCTGGGCGAGCAGCCGTGGGGTGAGCCCATCGCGGGCGACGAGCCACGTCTTCACCGCCCAGGCGGGCGTGGGCGCTTCGGGCACCGGGGGCTCGGCCGAGAGCCAGGCGCGCTCGAGCTGGGTGCGCTCGAGGTCGGGCAGGCGGAGCGCGCGGGCGCCGAGGGGCAGGTCGACGAGGCGGAACCCGGCGCGCGAGAGGCGCTGAACGCCGCGCTGGGTCTTCTCGTCCGAGGGGTCCTTCACGACGAAGACGGCGTCGACGTCGTCGGGGACGGGGGTGTCGGCGGCGGTGGTGAGGGCGCTCCAGTCGTGGCGCAGGCTGGCGGGCGGGGGTTGGCCGAGGGCGGCGAGCGCCTGGAGCAGCACGGCGTGGCTGCCCTCGCCCTCGGTCGACGTGAGCACGCGCCGGGCGTCGAGCAGGCCGGTGGCCGGGGGCCGCACCAGCAGCAGCGCGAGCTCGCGACCGGGCAGCTCGGCGCGGCGGAGCAGCGGCGGAATCGGGATGCCGCCCTGCACGAAGGCGAGGTCGACCTGGCCCGCGGCGACGAGGGCCGAGGCCTCACGACTGCCCTTCACCTCGACGAGGCGCACCGAGAGGCGGGGGTCGGCCTGGAGCCGGTCCTTCAGCTCGGCGGCGTCGCGGTCGGGCAGCGCGAGCGAGAGGGTGGTGACGCGGAAGAAGGTGACCCACGTCCAGCCGAGGAGGGCGACGACGGCCACCGAGAGGAAGACGACGGGCAGGCGGTGGAGGCTGAACGGGCGCTTCATGCGCCGCGACACGGCGGCGGCGTTTCGGGCGGCCTGTACGATGGAGTCGGCGGCTCGTTGCAGGCCCTCGTGCGTGGGCAGCTCCGCCTTCACCGTCGAGGCCAGGCCCTGGGCCGTCTCGACCAGCCGGTCGATGTCGAGGCGCACGGCATTGCGTTCGGCGGTGGCGGGCATGGCGACGTCGTGTCACAGCCCGAGGCGGTCGAGAAGTCGGCACCGCCGCGGTGGTGGCGCTACGGGGTTTGCGCCGCAGCGCAGCGCTGTCACAGTGTACGGATGGCTGGGGGTGTCGACGTGAGAGGGCTCTGGGTCTTCAGCGCGGTCGTCGTGGCCTTCGCGGCGTGCTCCGGCCCGCCTGCTGACGTGCTGTACCGATGTGAGGCAGACGACCGATGCCCATCACCTGGGCTGGTGTGTCGCGCCATCGAGGGCGAGAAGTACTGCGTCCCCACCGATGGCGGAACGGCTGGGGGCGTTGGGGGTGGAGCGGCCGGTGGCTCTGCAGGTGGAAGCGCGGGCGGCGCAGCTGGTGGTTCGAGCGGCGGGAGCGCGGGTGGCGCTGCGGGCGGTGACGCGGGCGGACTGGCGGGCGGTGACGCGGGCGGAACGGCCGGTGGCGCAGCGGGTGGTTCAAGCGGCGGGAGCGCAGGCGGTACGTCAGGCGGGTCCTCGGGCGGAACAGCCGGTGGCGCAGCGGGTGGTTCAAGCGGCGGGAGCGCAGGCGGTACGTCAGGCGGCTCCTCGGGTGGAAACGCCGGTGGCTCCGCAGGCGGGAGGGCCGGTGGAAGCGCTGGGGGCTCCGCAGGCGGGAGCGCGGGCGGCGCGGCGGGTGGTTCGAGCGGCGGGAGCGGCGGTGGCACGGCGGGCGGCTCCTCAGGTGGAAGCGCCGGTGGCTCCGCAGGGGGGAGCGCGGGCGGCGCGGCGGGTGGTTCGAGCGGCGGGAGCGCGGGCGGCGCGGCGGGTGGTGCGAGCGGCGGGAGCGGCGGTGGCACGGCGGGCGGCTCCTCAGGTGGAAGCGCTGGGGGCTCCGCAGGCGGGAGCGCGGGCGGCGCGGCGGGTGGTGCGAGCGGCGGGAGCGGCGGTGGCACGGCGGGCGGCTCCTCGGGTGGAAGCCGGGGGGTTCTGCAGGCGGGAGGGCCGGTGGAAGCGCTGGGGGCTCTGCAGGCGGAAGCGCGGGTGGCACGGCGGGCGGCTCCTCGGGTGGAAGCGCCGGGGGCTCTGCAGGCGGAAGCGCGGGCGGCGCGGCGGGTGGTTCGAGCGGAGGGAGCGCCGGTGGCACGGCGGGCGGCTCCTCGGGTGGAAGCGCCGGTGGCTCCGCAGGTGGAAGCGCGGGCGGCGCGGCGGGTGGCTCGGCCGGCGGTAGCCCGCCGCTGCACATTTTTTCCATCCCCCCGTGGCAGCGCTTCGTCGGCATCACCCGACTTGGTACGTCAGCCTTCGCGACGGTCAGCGAGCCCCTCGACGGCGGGAGTTCGTTCATCCAGGCCTGGAGCGCGGACGCAGGTGCGAGCGGCGGTCCCACCATCTCTCGCACGAGAGCGTGGTCGACCGAAATGCGCGTTCAAGCCATCGGCGGAAACGAATCGGAGTTGGCCATCGCCGGACTCCGGCCATCGCAGGGTGACCTCGCCCTCGAGTTCATCGACCCCAACCTGTTGCCCGTCAGCTCGGGCTTCCGAACGCTTCAGCCAGCGAGCCGGCCCGAAGCGCGCGTGTCACGCATTCGTAGCCTCGGCACTGCCACCGTCGGGCGCATCGTGGTGCTGTGGGATGGCACGCAGCAGAACGTGGCTCTCGGAAAGCGAGTGTCCGCATCGTCACAAGATGTCGGAATTTTTGGAGGCTTCACGTCGACTCCCCCTGGCAGCACCGTCTTCGGAGACGACTTGATCGACCTGGAGCCGGAGACCGGATCGGGTATGCCCCGCGGACGCCTCCTCGTCCTGGCTCGGGCCAACGGCACCCCCGAATACCCAGGCTTGGTAGGGACGTATCAGCCCCAGGTCACGCCACGAGCCGCGTGGACGACCTTCGAAACCAACAGCTATTCCGTTTACCAGGCACATCCGGGGGTGATGTCGGACCTGATGGCATTCAACGGACCCGTGCGCGCTGCGCGCGATGGGACCTTCGTCTTTTTCGCAGGTCCGGCCGCCACCACGGGCCAGCTACACGTCGAACGCCGCATGGCCGACGGCGACCTCAGCCCCCAGGGGACCTACCAATCGACCGGGACCATGACGTTCGCCGACATCATCTCGGGGCCGTCGGGCATCCTGGTCCTCGCATCAGTCTCGAGCGCCATGACCTTCGGCAACGTGACGGTCCCCTACATGGTCGGAATGGGGACCGACGTGGTCGTCATCTCGATACGCCCCGGGTCGACCCCGGACGTCGTCGTCCGAACCTGGAGCCTGCCCAGCGACCAGCAGCCCGTCGCTTTCGCGCACGCCGCGGGGACGCTCGCCATTCTCGTCAACGAGGCCTCGGGCGCGTCCTTCTGGCGAACACCGCTGCCCTGAGGCCTTCGCGCGTCGACGGCTTGGGGGCCGGACGCCACGGCGCACACGACGTCATGGACCCTGGGGCGGGGGCCCGAAGCGACCGGGCCGGCCTGCGCCGGGGCCAGGCATTTCGGCCTGCAGCTTCTCCCAGAGCTCCGGGCCCAGCAGCCGCCGCACCTTGAGCATCAGCCCCAGCCGGTTCCTCCGCACCGCCAGCTCGGCGCGGCTCATCACCTCGAGCTTCTGCATCACCTTCGGCTCGTCGGGCTTCGGCTCGGTCAGCGCGCGGTCGAGGTCGAGCTGCGCGCGCTTGAGGTCCGCCTCGAGCGTGATGAGCGCCTCGTTTGCGTCCAGCGACGCGTCGCGCACCTGCTTCGTCAGCTCCGACGACAGCCCCAGCTTCACCGCGACGTGCGGCGGAATGCCCATCGCGCCGTGAAACCCGGGGCTGTGCCCCATGCCGGGTGGTGGACCCATGCCGGGCGGAGGCGGCCCGCCGGGCGGTGGACCCATGCCAGGCGGAGGCGGCCCGCCGGGCGGTGGACCCATCCCCGCTGGTGGTGGCCCACCCTGGGCGAAGGCGAGCGTGGCGGCGAGCAACGATGAGGCCATGAGGGGACGGTTCATCTCAGTTCTCCAGCGCAGTGAGGGGTGACCGCGGAGCGAACCACCGCGGGAGGGCTCCGAAGGAGGCGTAGGCGTCGTCGGATACGATGACGTCGCGGTAGACGGTGGCGTCGAGCGCGTGGGTGAACTCGGCGAGCGCGAGCCACTCGGGGTGAGGCTCAGGCGCGGTGGCCGACAGCCCGGTCTCGGTCGCTGGCGCCGAGCTGCGCTCCACCACGCGCGCCCGGCCCGGCACCGCTGCCTCCGGCTCGACGGCCACCGTGGACCCACCCGACGGCGCGCCCGGCTCGCCCGTGGGCGTCGAGCCCCGAACCGAGAGCGCACCCGCCGTCAGGAGCGCGCCCACCAACGCCGCGGCCACCGAGGCCCGGCGCAGCACGCCGGCCCGGCGCGGGAGCGCTCGCACCGCTGGCTCGAGGTGCCGCGCACGCAACGCCGCCCGGTGCGCGGCCTCGAAGCCTCGACAGCGCTCGCACGTCGCCAGGTGCGCTCGAACCGCGGCGCCGCCGTCCTCCGAAACGAGGCTCCGCTCGATGTCGTCACAGCTCGTCATGCGTCCTCCACTCCGTCAAGGCGACCCCGACCGACCGGGCCCGGCATCTCAGCGCCAGCGGCCAGCGCACCCGGCGGGCGGTGACCGGGGAAGCGCTGGCGCTCCGGCCTCCCTCGGCCGACGCCATCGAGGCGCACAGGGGCCGACCGCGCCGTCATGAGCGCTCCTCGTCGGGCAGCACGCCCTCGTCGCGCAGCGCCCGCACCGCCCGCTGCAGGTGCACGCGCACGGTACCGCGGTCGATGGCCATCGCGTCGGCCACCTCGTCGATGGACAAACCCTCGAGGTACCGCAGCGAGAAGGCCGTCGCCTGCTTCGGCGAGCGCCGGCCGAGCGCGGCGGCGAGCCTCTCGCGGTGCTCGGCCCGCTCGGCCTCATCGTCGGCCGCCGCGCGCGCCTCGGGCTCCACGAAGAGGACCTTCGAGAGGGCGCTCCACAGGCGCCGCCGGCGCAGGTGGCTCATCGCCCGATGCACGACGATGCGCCGCAGCCACGCCTGGGCAGCCCCCGTGTCCGCGAGCGTCGCGCGCTGGGCCCACGCCTGCGCCACGGCGCCCTGCACGACGTCCCGCGCCTCCTCGGCGTCCCACACGAGGCGCCGCGCCAACGCCTCGAGGCCGCGCCGCTGCGCACGGACCAACCCCTCGAAGTCCAGGACCTCGTTCATCGCGTGCACCCTGGCGCTCGCGCCGCCCATGCACCCTGTCACGACGCCCCGCGCCGCGCTCCGGCATACACCCCGGGTGTTGGCGGCGCATGCACCGAGTCGCTGGAGCTGCTGCCCGGCGACGGCCGTCGTCCGGAGGGCGAGCCGGAGCGGGCCGCGC
>JADCJJ010000184.1 GCA_020247085.1 Myxococcaceae bacterium
AGAACGTATGGCTCGGTCCTCGTTCCGGAGGGACCAACATCGATTCCTGCTGCACTCCTCGACGGCCCATCGTCATGTCGCCGACCTACCGGCTCGCTCGATCGCCGTCGATCCCCGCCGCGCGAAAACTTCAACGGGCTGTTAGACCCTCCTGCGATGTCCCTGTCGCCCCTCCGCTTGAAGGTGCTCGAGGCCGTCTCCGACGTGCCGAAGGCCGCGTGGAACGCCCTGCTCGAGCCCGGCGAGGCCCCCGTCACCCGCTGGGAGTGGCTCGACGCGATGGAGCAGTCGGGCTCGGCGGTGCCGGAGCGCGGCTGGCGGGCACGGCACCTGACGCTGTGGCGCGGCGAGCGCCTCGTCGCCACGCTGCCGGCCTACCTGAAGACGCACTCGATGGGCGAGTACGTCTATGATTTCGGCTGGGCCAATGCCGCGGCGCAGTTCGGCGTGCAGTACTACCCCAAGCTCGTCGTCGGCATGCCGCTGTCGCCGGTGACGGCGAAGAAGCTGCACGTCGACGTCACCGAAGACGCGGCCGCCGTGCGCGCGGCGATGACGCGGGCCGCGCTCGACCTGGCGCAGGCCGAGGGCGCCTCGTCGGTGCACGCCCTCTTCCCGCCCGAGGGCGAGGCCCTCGCCTTCGAGCCCTTCGGCTTCTTCCGCCGTGGCACCCTGCAGTTCCACTGGAGGAACCCGGGCTTTCGCGCCTACGACGACTACCTCGCGCGCTTCGACGCCAAGCGCCGGCACCAGCTCAAGCGCGAGCGCGGCGCCGCCGCCCAGCAGGGCCTCGTCCTCGAGACGGTGCGGAGCCAGGCCCTCGATGACGGCCACGCCACCCTCGCCTGGCGCTTCTACGAGGCCACCGCCGGCCGCTATTCGTGGGGGCCGGTGCAGCTCACCGCGGGCTTCTTCCACCGCGTCTTCGGCGCCATGCCCGACGCCCTCGAGCTCGTCGTCGCCCGCCAGGGCGCGCGCGTGGTGGCCGGCGCCTTCAACCTGCACACGCCCACCCACCTCTACGGCCGCTATTGGGGCTGCTTCGAAGAGCACCCCTTCCTGCACTTCCACGTGTGCCTGTACCACTCCATCGACGACGCCATTCGCCGCGGGCTTCGCGTCTTCGAGCCCGGCGCCGGCGGTGAGCACAAGGTGAGCCGCGGCTTCGAGCCGACCCGCGTGCACTCGGCCCACCGCGTCTTCCACCCCCGCTTCTCGCAGGCGCTCGAGCGCGCGTGCGCCCGCGAGGCCGAGGAGCTCGACCGCGTCGCCGCCGAGTCCGAGCGCATCGCGGGCCTCAAGCCATGGCCGCCACCGTGACGCCCCGCGCCGCCGGCCCCTTCACCACCACGCGCCGGGGAGCCGCGCCGTGAGCCACGCCTGCACCGGCTGCGGCGCCTGCTGCGTCGCGCCTGACATCGCGGCCCTCGACAAGCCCCTCGGCCTGGCCTGCCCGCACCTCGGGCCCGACCACCGCTGCACCGTGTACGAGCGCCGCCCGCAGGTTTGCCGCGATTACCAGCCCGACGAGCTCTGCGAGCGCATCGCCGCGCCCACCCTCGACGCGCGCGTCGCCCGGTACCTCGCGCACTTCGGGCTGACGGACGAGGCGGCGACGGCGCGGGACTCGGGCCTCACGAGCCGGGCGGCCCTGCTGGCGCGCCATGGAGTGACGCCGCCTCGGTGAGGACGTCGCGCAGGCGGTCAACGGCGACCAGCACCTGCGCATCGTCGGCCGGGTCGGGCGGGTCGCGCTTGAGGCCGCGCAGCACCGCGTCGATTCGCTCGGAGCGCCCGCGCAGCTTCTCGGCCAGGGTGGCCGCCGCGCCGAAGGCCCACCCCGCCGCGCCCGTGCCCAGGCTGACGTGCAGCCGGGCCTGCTCGAGGCGGAAGGCGGTGTCGGCGAAGACCTGCAGGTCGTGCGACGCCAACACCTCGCGGCTGAGCTCTTCGGAGACGTCGGCCAGGGTGGCCAAAAGCCCCTCGATGGCCTCGTCGAGCCCGGCGCGGTCGACACCCGGCCGCTCGAGGAACGCCCTCACCATGAGGAAGTGGCGCTTGGGGCCGGCGTGCACGTGCCGCCAGGCCGGCATCGAGGCGAACAGCGAGAGGTCACCGCCGAGCGCCGAGAGGAGCTTCGGCAGCGGCTCCTCGCGGCGGGCGAGGCGGTTGCGCACCTGCCGGAAGAGGTCCGCCGCGGTGGCGCGGTAGAGGAGCGCGCGCTGCACCTCCTGGCTCGCCCCGGGCACCACGTCTTCGCGGCGCACCGACGAGGTGGCCGCCGCCGAGAGGTACACGGCGTCGCCCACCCGCCGGCGGAACAGCGCGCGCAGCCGCTGCAGCTCCTCGAGCAGCGCCCAGCGCGACGCCATCAACTCGGGCCGCCGCACCATGTCGCGCACCTCGGCCAGGCGCTCACGGAGCAGCCGGCTCACGGACTGGAAGACGAGCGCTGCCTCGGCCTCGGCCCGCTCGTCGCTGCTGTCTGACGAGAAGACGCCAGTCCGCCCGGCGGCCTCGGGGAACTCCCGCTCGACGACGAGGCAGAGGCCGTTGATGGCCGCCACCGTGTCGGCGACCGCCGGCGCCATCTGCTCCCACAGCGCCAGGTCGGCGCTCCCCTCTTCGGCGTCGACGGGCTCGAGGCTGACGAGGTTGATGGCCTGGAGCTGCTCGATGCACCGCGCGGCGGCGGCGCAGACGCGCGCCATGCGCCCAGCGAACTCTCGGTCGACGACGGCCGCCAGCACCGCCTTGAGGCCTTTGGGGAGCGCGAGCTCGGGCATGTCGGGCTGCTCGTAGCGCAGACGGGCCGACGCTGCACACCGCAGGTGCAAGTCGCGGGGCGCTCGACGACACTCGCGGCTCCTGCGTCGGAGGACGTCATGCGGCTCGTGAAGATTGGCCTCGCCTCGGTGAACACGACGGTGGGCGCGTTCGGCGCCAACGTCGACCGCGCGGTGGCGCTCGCGAAGGCCCTCTCGGGCGACGGCGCCGGCATCGCCGTCTTCCCGGAGCAGTGCGTCGCCGGCTACCCGGCCGAGGACCTGGTGCAGTGGCAGGGCTTCGTCGACCGCCAGTGGGCCGAGCTGTCGCGCTTCGCCGCCGAGACGAAGGCGCTGCCGATGGTGTCGGTGCTGGGCGTCGCGGTGGCGCACCGGGGCCTGCGCTACAACTGCGCCGCGGTGGTGGGCGGCGGCGTCGTGCACGGCCTGGTGCCGAAGGAGAAGCTGCCGACGTACAACATCTTCTACGAGGGCCGCACCTTCGCGCGGGGCGTCGCCGGCATGAAGGAGGTGCACCGGGGCGTGCCGCTCGGTGACTTCCTCTTCCATTGCGACTTCGGCCTCGTGGGCGTCGAGGTGTGCGAGGACCTGTGGAGCGCCGACGGGCCCATCAAGCGCCGGGCCTACTCCGGGGCCGAGCTCATCTGCAACGTCTCGGCGTCGCCCTTCCGCGTCGGCGTCGAGGGCACCCGCCGCGAGCTCGTCTCGACGCGCGCCGGCGACCACCAGTGCACCATCGCCTACGTCAACCAGGTGGGTGCCCAGGACGGGCTCGTCTTCGACGGCGGCGGCTACGTCAACCAGAACGGGCGCATGGCCCTCGAGCTGCCGCGCTTCACGCAGGGCCAGGCCTCGTGCGTCGTCGACCTCGAGCGCACGCTGCGGCTGCGCACCGAGAACACCACCTGGCGCGACGACCGGAAGAGCTGGGCGGCCCGCGAGGCGCCGGTGCCCGTCATCACGGTGCCGGTGGCCACGCCCCGCGACGGGCTGCGCTACCCGGTGCCCGCCCACCGCAGCTTCTTCCTGCCCGCGCCGGCCGCGCCGCGCTCGGCCAGGGCCCAGTACTGCGAGGACCTGCTCGACGCGCTCGCCCTGGGCATCGGCGACTACTTCGAGAAGACGAGGGGCTTCTCGCGGCTGGGCATCGCGCTGTCGGGCGGCCGCGACTCGCTGCTGACGCTCCTCATCGCGCACCGCTGGGCGAGCCGCGCGAAGGTGCCCATCGAGACGTTCTACATGCCGACGCGGTACTCGTCAGAGGCCACGCGCCGGGCGGCCGAGACCATCGCTGCCGAGCTGGGCGTGCGCTTCACGGTGGTGAGCATCGACGAGGCCTTCGAGCGCGAGCTCGCGGCCGCGCGCGAGATGCTGGGCGGCCAGGCGCTCACCCCCATCACCGAGCAGAACGTGCAGGCGCGGCTGCGGGCTCAGCGCATGTGGAACTGGGCCAACACCTCGGGCGGCCTCTTCCTGCAGACGGGAAACATGTCGGAGAAGGCCGTCGGGTACACCACCATCGGCGGCGACCTGATGGGGGCCCTCGCCGTCATCGCCAACCTGCCGAAGACGGTAGTGATGTACCTGCTCGACTACCTGCTCGAGGTGCACGGCTACGAGGGCATCAGGGCCGTCATTGCCCGGCCGGCGGGGCCCGAGCTGGCGCCCAACCAGGTCGGCGAGGACGAGCTGATGCCCTTCCCCATCCTCGACGCGTGCTTCCACCTCTTCGCCGGCGAGAAGCTGTCGCCCGCCGACGTCACCGCCGCGGTGACGGCGATGTTCCCCGAGGTGCCCGAGGCGGTGCTGGCACGGCACGTCAGCCGCTTCGTCCGCCTCTTCACGGTGAGCATCTACAAGTGGGTGCAGTCACCCATCTCGCTGCACGTCGGCAACCTCGACCTCGACCGCGAGCGCGCGCTGCAGCTCCCGGTGGTGACGCGCACCGAGTGGTGAGTGGCACCGTGCTTGAAGCCACCCCCGGCATGACTCGTCTTGGGTGGGTGGGTGGCTTCGTCGCGTGGCTGTGGAGCCTCGCGTGCCTGGCGCAGGGCGTGGCGTTCCGGCCGCTCCAGCCGGGCGTCGAGTACGGCACCCTCACGCTGACGGCGCGCCCAGCGGCCGGCGACGGCCTGCTGCACGTCGTGCGCGTCGACCCCGCGCAGGCCGAGCTGGCGCTGGGGCTCGCCAGCCGCGACGGCCGGCTCCGAACCGCCGCCCGGTGGGCCGAGTCGAGCGGCCTCAGCGTCGTCATCAACGCCGGCATGTACGAGACGGACTACCGCTCGAACGTGGGCCGCCTCGTCGACGGCAGCCACGTCAACCAGCGCCGCTGGAAGCGGGCCTACCAGTCGGTGCTGGTGCTGGGCCCGACCGCGCCCGGCCTGCCGGCGGCTCGGCTGCTCGACCGTGACGCGCCGGACTTCGAGGCGCAGGCGCAGGGCTACCGCGCGGTGGTGCAGAACCTTCGGCTGGTGAAGGCCCCGGGCAAGAACGTGTGGAAGCCCAACGGCCGCCGCTGGAGCGAGGCCTTCGTCGCCTCGGACGCCGAGGGCCGGCTGCTGTTCTGCTTCACGCGCACGCCCTTCGAGATGGCCACGCTGATGGAGCTGGTGCTGGCCTCGGACCTCGGCGTCGTGCGCGCCATGCACGTCGAGGGCGGGCCCGAAGCGAGCCTCAGCCTCCGTGCCGGCACGCTGAGCGTCGACCTCGCGGGCAGCTACGAGACGGGTTTCTTCCCGCGCGACGACAACCACCAGCAATGGGAGCTGCCCAACGTGCTCGGCGTGCGCGCCTCGGGCCGGTAGTCGCCCGCCTCACCGCAGCGTCAGCACCCACTTGCCGATGGAGGCGCGACGCTCGAGCGCCTCATGCGCCTCGGCGGCGCGCTCCAGCGGCAGCGCGGAGCGGTGGAGCCGCAGCTGCCGGGCCTCGAGCAGCCCCACCACCTCGTCGACGCCCCGCGCCCACGCCTCGGGCGGGTGCGGCGCGCGCAGCCAGTAGCCGCTGACGGAGAGGGAGCGCTCGAGGAGCCGCTCGGCGTCGAACGCCGGCGGCGCGCCGCTCGCGGTGCCGAAGGACACCCAGCGGCCGAAGGGGCGCAGCATGCGCCACCCGGCGTCGAACACGTCCTTGCCCACGGAGTCGAGGAAGACGTCGATGCGCCCCTCGAGGGCGTCGAGCCCGTCCGGGCGCACCACCTCGTCGGCGCCAGCGGCCCGCGCGGCCTCGGCCTTCTCTGGTGACGAGGTGACGCCGATGACGTGGGCGCCGGCGCGGCGGGCCAGCTGCACCGCCAGCAGGCCGACGCCGCCGGCTGCCGCGGTGATGCACACCACGTCGCCGGGCCGGACGCGGGCCACGCCGTGCAGTACGTGCCAGGCCGTCAACCCCTGCACGGGGAACGCGGCGCCCTCTTCGAACGAGAGGCCGTCAGGGAGCGCGATGAGGCGCGCGCGCTCGACCTCGCAGGCGTCGGCGGCGCTGCCGGCCGCGAGGAAGGCGACGCGGCGCCCCACCAGCGCGGCGTCGGCGCAGGCCGTGACGACGCCCGCGCCCTCGAAGCCCGAAACGCGCGGCAGCGGCCGGTCGGCGAGGTAGAGGCCGCGCCGGCTCTCGGTGTCGGCGAAGTTGACGCCCACGGCGTGCACCTCGACGGTGGCGAAGCCGGGCGCCGGGGCCGCCGGGGGCGCCACCTCGTCGACGCGCAACACCTCGGGAGGGCCGAACCGGTGGAACCGCAGCGCGCGCACGGCGCCATGCCTACCCGAAAACGCCCCGCGGGCGTTCCAGTTCCTCCTCGCGGCGCGCCTCTGGTAACCCCCGGCGCCGTGAGAGCGACGGCGGGCCGCGTCTGGCTGGTGGTGGGGGCGGGCCTCGGCGTCGTCGTCGCCAGCGTGGCCCTGGGCGTCGCCTACGGGGAGCAGCCGCTGTCGCTGCGCGGGGCGTTCGGCGCGGACGAGACGGCCACCACCGTCCTCTGGGCGCTCCGACTGCCGCGGGTGCTGCTGGCGGCCCTCGTCGGCGCGGCCCTCGCGGCCTCGGGCTCGATGCTGCAGGCGTTGCTGCGCAACCCGCTGGCCGACCCCTTCGTCCTCGGCGTGTCGGGCGGCGCGGCGCTGGGCGCGACGGTGGCGCTCGCGCTCGGCCTCTCCACCACGGCGCTCGGCCTGTCGGCGACGTCGCTCTTCGCCCTCGGCGGCGCGGTGGGCGCGACGGCGCTGGTGCTGGCGGTGGGGCGGGCCAGCCGCGAGGCAGGCACCACCACCACCCTGCTGGCCGGCGTCATCTTCAACGCCTTCGCGCTGGCGGCCATCATCTTCATCAAGGCGCTCGTCGCCCCCGACAGACTGGGCGAGGTGCTGTTCTGGCTGGCGGGCTCCATCGGCGTCGAGTCGTGGGCGGCGCTGGGGGTGACGGCGGGCCTGGTGCTGCCGGCCATCGGCGTGATGGCGACGCTCTCGCCCCGGCTGAACCTGCTGGCGCTGGGAGACGACGACGCGCGGGCGCTGGGCGTCGACGTCGAGCGCACCCGGCGGTGGTTGCTGCTGCTGGCCTCGACGGCCGTCGCCGCGGCGGTGGCGCTGACGGGCCTCGTCGGCTTCGTGGGCCTGCTGGTGCCCCACCTCGCGCGGCTGGTGCTGGGCGCGGACCAGCGCCTCGCGCTGCCGGCCAGCGCGGCCCTGGGCGCGGCCTTCCTCGTCCTGGCGGACCTGGCGGCGCGGCTCTCGTTCCGCGCGCTGCACGCCGAGCCGCCGGTGGGCGTCATCACCGCCCTCCTCGGCGGCCCCCTCTTCCTCGCCCTCATGGTGCGCCGCCTCCGCGCGACGCCCAGCTGAGCGCTTCGGCCGTCAGGCGCCGGAGCCGGACTGGCCCTTCTGGGCCTCGACCTCGGCCTTCACCTTCGCCATGTCGAGCCCGCGCACCTGCTCGATGACGCCCTCGAGGGCCGCGCCGGGGAGCGCGCCAGCGTTGCGCCCCAGCATGATGCCGTCGCGGAACACCGCCAGCGTGGGAATCGCCTGCACCTCGAAGGCCTGCGCCAGCCCCGGCTGCGCCTCGGTGTCCACCTTGGCGAAGGTGATGTCGGCGTGCTTCCTGGCCGCGGCCTCGAAGACGGGCGCGAAGGCGCGGCAGGGGCCGCACCACTCGGCCCAGAAGTCGATGATGAGGATGCCGCCCTTCTGCAGGGTGGCCTCGAAGTTCTGCTCCGTCAGCTCCATCGTTCCCGCGCCCATGTGCCGTCCTTGTCCCGGGCCTCCGCGGCGCGAAGGGCCCGTCGAGTGAGCCCCGACGATGGCCTCGCGACGCGCCTGAGTAAAGCGTCGGGGAAGGGGGGCGCTGGGTGGAGCCTCCCCACGCCGCGCCGGGAGCCGCGTCGCCCGCGCGAGCCGACCCGGGCGTCGCCCACGAGGCACGGCGCCATGCGCTTCGGAGAGCCGGGCCGCCACGCACCGCGAGCGCTTCAGCGGCGGCGGTCGACCGCGGCCCTGCTCAGAAGAACAGCCCGTTCGAGCCCACCGAGGGCCCGGGCTTCGTCAGCGGCGAGAAGCCGCGGTACGTGGCCCCCGGACTGAACTCCGGGTACTTCGCCACCAGCTCGGAGCTCACCGAGCCGGCCTGGGGAATGACGCCCTCGGAGTAGGCCGTGGCTGCCTCGAAGCGCCGGTTGTACGGCTGGGGAATGTACTTCACGCGGCCCGACAGGCCGGGGTACCTGGCCTGCAGCTGCTGGTTCGTGAAGTCGGTCGCCTTCCGATACAGCTCCACCAGCTTCTCCTCTGGCAGCGACTGCCCCGGCGCGATGGGGAGCCCCGACTGCTTGAGCCACGTCGACATCGCGTTGCTCTTCCCGTCACCGACGGACGCGCCGGAGAGGCCCGTGCGGTAGCCGATGAAGAAGGCGTCGTGGGCGACGGCCTCGACGACGAGCTGCCGCCGCGCGCGGGCCACCTGCTCCACGGCCGCCGGGTCGCCCGAGGCCTTCGCGCGGGCCTCGGCGTCGCTGACGAGCTTCGCCATCGCGAGCCCCTGTCCGAAGTTGTTCCCTCCGGTGCCCCACGAGCCGTAGCCAAGCACGTCGGTGGTGGGCGGCTGCGAGGCCTGGTCGAGGGCGCCGTTGTTGAGCCGCGCGTCGATGATGACCGTCCGCGCCAGGTCCTCCTTCGAGAGCGCCTTGATCTTCGACGCGAACGCCTCGTCGGCCGGCCGCTGAACCGCCAGCTCGGTCGCGTCGGGGAACGTCTGGTCCCCCGACTTGTTGGCGCCAGGGAGCAGGCTGAAGGCCTCGAGGCGAATGTCGGCCTTGCCACCCGTCACCAGCGTCAGCCCGCTCTTCTGCGCGGCCTCTTCGACCAGGTGCTTCGCCGTGGTGTCGCTGTCGTAGAAGAACCTCGACTCCGGGCTCTGCAGGTTCACCGACAGCGGCCGCGGCGGCAGCTTGGCGGCGAAGGCGCACACCATCAGCTCGTCGGCGCCCCAGCTCAGGCGCTCGGGCTTCGAGTAGCCGCCCTTCTGCAGGTTGCCGTTCATGCGCGCCTCGAGCTGCGCGCGCTTCGTCTCGGCGAAGGGGTTGGCCACGTACTTTCCGCCGACCCGAGTCGGAGAGCTGTCGCCCATGCCGAACACCACGTCGCGCACCTCGACGCCCATGCCCTTCGCGACCGTCAGCGACACCTCGAGCGCCTTCAGCTCCTTCTCGTGAACGGCGCTCACCTTCGGGTCATCGGATGTGGCGGTGTTGATGCCCTTCAGGCAGCCCACCAGCACGACCTGCTTCTTCCCTGCCATCTCCTTCGCGGCCCCCTCGGGGTCTTGCGCGAGGCGGGTCACCTGCACGAAGGCCACGTCTCGCTTCAGCGCCTCGGGCAGGAGCGCGTGCGCCTGTCGCGCCATCAGGTCCGTCTGCCGCCGCGGCGAGAAGACGAACGACGGCATGGCGTCGAGGAACTTCCCGCCGAGCCCGGGCACCGCGTTGTTCTGCGCGTCCTGGTTGTTGGGCACCGGTTGCCGGTACAGGCCCGCCGCCTTGGACTGCTCGATGGCCGCCGCGGCCATGGTCGCCAGCTGCGCGTCAGTGAGGCCCGGCGCCGAGGTGTTCGCCGTCGCCGCGACGGGTCTCGCGGGGCCGGGGGTCGCGGCGCGGCTCGAGGGGGTCCAGCCGCGGCTCACCTCGGGCGACGACGGCGCCGCCGGCCCTGGCCCCGTCGGGGCCGAAGCGGTCCCCTGTACGCGCTGCGGGGCGGGCGTGTTCGAGACTCGAGACACCATGCGAGTTCCTGCGAGAACGTTCGATACCTCGAGAACGGGTAGCGGCTCACGGCGCCGTTGTCACCCGACCCGACCGCGCCAGCCTCCCGCGGTGGGCGACGTCGGCGCGCAGGGCCGGGCGAGCGCGCTCCGCCTCGCCGCACCGTCGACGGGGCCTCACGGCGCTTCGGGCTCGAGCAGCCGCACCTCACGCCACCGCCCGCTGCGGAACCGCAGGAAGAGCGCGCCCGCCAACAGCGCCAGGTAGGCCACCAGCCACGCCATCGCCTCGACGTCGCCGCCGCCGAGGTGACGCACGGTGAGGTAGGCGCCGGGCACGAAGACGACCCAGGCGATGACGAGCCGCACCACCAGCGGGTACAGCGTGTCGCCGGCGCCCCGCAGGCACTCCGCCAGCGACGTCGCCGAGGCGTCGAAGAGCTGCCAGGCGGCGCTCACCGTCAACATGCGCACCCCGAAGTGCAGTACCGCCGCGCCGTCGGCGCCGCGCGCGAAGGGGCGCACCAGCAGCTCGGGCACCAGGAGGTACGCGAGGCCCGCCGCCCCCATCCAGACCGAGGCCGTCGCCACCGAGAGGCCCACCACCCGCGGCACGTCGTCCTTCCGCCCGGCGCCGATGGCCTGGCCCACCAACACCGCGCCCGCGCTCGCGATGGCGAACGAGGGCATGAAGGCCACCGAGTTGAGCTGGATGACGCTGTTGAGCGCCGCCACCGCCGGCGTGCCGAGCCCGGCCACCACCACGTTGACGAAGAAGATGAAGGCGAGGAACTCGAAGAACCAGTTGAGGCCCGCGGGCAGGCCGAAGCGCACCATGCGGGTGAACTCGGCCCACGACAGCGGCGCCCGGGCCGCCTGGCGCCCCTCGCGCAGGAAGAAGGCGAAGAAGCCGAGGAACGCCGCCCACGTCGACACCGAGCTGGCCAGGGCCGCGCCCAGCACGCCCAGCGCCGGCACCGGGCCCGCGCCGTCGATGAGGAGCGCGTTGAGCGCGACGTTGGCCACCATCGCCGCCAGGTTCACCACCATGCCCGGCACCGTGCGGCCCAGCCCGCCGTAGAAGTTCGCCAGGGCCTCGATGCCGATGGCCGCGCCGCCGCTGACGAGGCGCCAGCGCAGGTACGTCGCCATCAACACCTGCACCTCGGCCTCGTACGGCAGCGCCTCGACGACGCCGCTCACCAGGGGCAGCGCCGAGAGCGACACCACCTGCGTCAGCGCTGCCACCAGCAGCCCGTACCAGCCGTAGCGCCGCGCGCTGGCGACGTCTCCGCGGCCGAAGAGCTGCGCGGCGAACGTCGAGACGATGAAGGTGACGCCCATCGGGAGGATGAGCAGCGAGAAGGCGTTCGCCGCGCCCGTCGACGTCGCCGCCAGCGCCGCGGCCCCCAGGTGCGCCACCATCAGGGCGTCCGACAGGCCGACCACCGTCTGGCTCGCCCGCGACAGCACCACCGGGACTGCCAGCGTCAGCAGCGCCTTGAGCGTGGGGCGTGACGCCGCGGCCGCGGGCGCGCTCATGGGCAGGCGCCTGGAGCCGGACTTCCGGGCGTCTTCACCATCACGGCTCGAAGGTGACGAGGGCGTAGCGTACCGTCACGCGCCGCCCCTCGCGCGTCACCGAGATGGTCGCGCCGTCGACGACGCCCTTCAGCGTCACGGTGAAGGACCCGGGCACGGCGCCGCGCCCGCCGTCTGGCGGCGCCTCAGCCCACCCCGACGGCAGCGGGCCGTCGACGGCCCACTGGGCGTTGGCGAGCAACAGGTCGACGAGCTGCCGCGAGAGGAAGGCGGCGCGGTTCTCGGTGACCGCGTCGTAGTCGAGGTCGAAGTCGAAGACGTCGCGCGCGATGGTGACGCCCTCGCGCGGCAGCCACAGCCCGAGCTGCGCCGACGAGAGCGCCGCGGGGTTCGAGTACAGGCCAGCCAGCGTCTCGCCGCTGATGGGCAGCTCGATGGTGGCCACGGCGCCGCCGGCCTGCGGCGCCACGCGCAGCGAGAAGAGGTCGAAGGTGCCCGAGACGCCGGCGTCGTCGGCGCGCTCCACCACCCGGTTCTTCTCGAAGAGCGCGCGCGCCAGCCCGCCGTAGTCACGCGCGCCCGACAGGGTGCGCGTCAGGCGCGCGCCCGCCGAGCGCAGGTTCGTGCCGCGGTACTCGGGGAAAACGAGGAGCAGCACCGAGCGCAGGTCGATGCTGCGCTTGACCGGCTGCTCCACGGCGGGCCGCTCCGGGGCGGCGACGCCCGCATCCTTCTCCTCGGGCTTCTTCGCGCACCCGGCCACCATGGCCGCGGCGACGAGGGTGGCGAGCGGCCTCATGCGCGCTTCACCGCGTCTCGCCACTTGCCGAGGTGCTGCGCGCGCGTCTCGGCGCCCATCTTCGGCTTGAACACCTTGTCGGCCCGCCACGCCCTGCGGATGGCGTCGGGCCCACCCCAGAAGCCGACCGCGAGGCCAGCGAGGAAGGCCGCCCCGAGCGACGTCGTCTCGACGTTCTTCGGCCGCACCACATTGGTGTTCAAGATGTCGGCCTGGTACTGCATGAGCAGCTCGTTGCGCGCCGCGCCGCCGTCGACCTTGAAGGCTGGAATGGCGCGCCCCGAGTCGAGCTTCATCGCTTCGGCCAGGTCCTGCAGCTGCAGCGCCACGCCCTCGAGCACGGCCCGGGCGAGGTGGCCCCGCGTGGTGGAGCGGTCGAGGCCCGCGAAGAGGCCGCGCGCCTCGGGCCGCCAGTGGGGCGCGCCAAGCCCGGCGAGCGCTGGCACGAAGACGACGTCGCCCGACGACTTCACCGTCTTCGCCAGCGCCTCGACGTCGCTCGCGCGCTTGATGAGGCCGAGCCCGTCGCGCAGCCACTGCACCGCGGCGCCCGCGATGAAGGCGCTCCCCTCGAGCGCGTAGGTGGTGGTGCCACCCAGGCGCCAGGCCACGGTGCTGAGCAGCCCCGCCTTCGACTGCACCGGCGCGGTGCCGACGTTCATCAGCAGGAAGGCGCCGGTGCCGTAGGTGCACTTCGCCTCGCCGGGCTCGAAGCAGGCCTGCCCGAAGAGCGCCGCCTGCTGGTCGCCGGCGATGCCCGACACGGGGATGCCGTCGGGCAGCGACTGCATGCCACGGGTCAGGCCGTACAGCTCGGACGAGGCGCCGATGCGCGGCAACACCGCGCGCGGCACGTCGAAGAGCGCCAGCATGGCGTCGTCCCACGTGAGCGTCTCGAGGTTCATCAAGAGCGTGCGCGAGGCGTTGCTGGCGTCGGTGACGTGCACGGCCCCTTCCGTCATCTTGAAGACGAGCCAGGTGTCGACGGTGCCGAACTTGAGCTCGCCGCGCTGGGCCAGCGTGCGCGCGTCCTTCACGTGGTCGAGCAGCCACTGGAGCTTGGTTCCCGAGAAGTACGGGTCGAGCACAAGGCCCGTCGTCTGTCGCACGCGGCTCTCTTCACCGCGCGCCTTCAGCTCGGCGCACCGCTCGCTCGTGCGGCGGTCCTGCCACACGATGGCGCGCGAGACGGGCTTGCCGCCGCTCGTCCACAGGCCCGTCGTCTCGCGCTGGTTCGTGATGCCGATGGCGACGACGTCGTGGCCCTTCGCCTTCGCCGCCTTGAGGGCCTTCGCGATGACCTTCTCGGTCGTGTCCCAGATTTCCCGCAGGTCGTGCTCGACGAGGCCCGGCCGCGGGAAGTGCTGGGTGAACTCCTGCTGGCCAACGCCGCAGACGTTCAGCTTCGAGTCGATGAGGACGGCGCGGGTGCTGGTGGTTCCCTGGTCGATGGCGAGGACGTAGCGGGGCCTGGTCATTGGTAGGTCGTGCTTCCTTCTTTCGGGTTGAAACAGCCGTTTCGGGAAGGACGACCCCCGTACAAACCGCACGTGCGGATTTCCCGCATACGGCTTCCCGGTGGGGTTTCGGACGGTCGCATTGACGCTGCTCCCGGATACTGGACTTGGCCCTCAGTTGGATGAGCCCGAGGTTCTCGAAGAAGGCCCGCGTCCACTTGCGTGACTCGCCGGGCTTGAGGCGTCTCGCCTTCCGTTGAAGCAGCAGGCCTCTCAGCCGCCGCTCGACGTACCGGTCCACGGCCCCAAACTTCTGACTCGTATCCCCGGTTCGGAAGTGGCCACACCACCCTTGCAGCACGGGGCTGAGTGCCTTGATGACGTGCCACAGGTCCTCGTGGCATCGGCCTCGCGGCGTCAGCGCGTGGATGCGTGCCCGCACGCGCTTCATGCTGCGCGTCGAGGGCCACCTCTTCAGGAAGTAGTACCTCTTCTCCTGCTGCTCCCAGCTGGGCCGGTTCATCTTCTTCCGCAAGTGACACCCGAGGAAGTGGACGTCCTGTTTCCCCCCAGGACATGTCGACTCGCCTCGTCCTCTCGGGATGCAGTGTCAGGTCGAGCTTCACCATCACTCGCGTGAGGTGTCGCTCGGCCTCCTCGCACGCCGCCCTCGTGTTGCACGCGATGACGAAGTCGTCCGCGTACCGCACCAGCACGCAAAGGCGTGTGTGCTTCCTCTCCCATTCCGCGTCGAGCACGTTCAGGGAGTTGTTCGCGAGCAGCGGCGAGATGACTCCTCCCTGCGGTGTTCCCACCGTCGGCGTCGTCACCTTTCCGTCGTCGAGAATTCCTGCGCGCAGCCACTGCCGCCCCAGCTTCAGCACCTGTCGGTCGACGACTCGTCTTGAAGCCAGCTTCATCAACGTGTCGTGGGTGATGCTGCCGAAGGCGTCACGGATGTCGGCGTCGAGGACGTGGTTTCCGGCTCGCGCGCCTTCCACTCGCACTTTCTCCAGCGCGTCGGTGGCGCTGCGCTTCGGCCGAACTCCGCACGAGGACTCCTTGAAGTCCGCCTCGAAAATCGGCTCCGGCACCAGCTTCACCGCCGCTTGCACCACCCTGTCCTCCACCATGGGGATGCCCAGCGGGCGCTTCTTCCCGTCTGCCTCCGGGATAAACCGACGCAGCACGGCAGGTGCCCGGTAGCGTCCTTCCTTCAGCGTCTCTTGTACCGCTTCACGAATGCGCTCCACGCCGTACGCCTCGACGTCAGCCAGCCTCTCACCATCGACGCCCGCCGCGCCTCGGTTGGCCTTCACCCGTCCCCACGCTTCACCGAGGGCGTCACGCCTCAGCACCGGTGCATGCTGCGCCTGGAAACGTCGTCCCGGTTGCCGCTTGGCGGCCGCCCACAGCCGTCGTTGCACGTGTCGCGCGTTGGCCGTCGGCGCTCGCCTCCGGGGATGTTTCGGACTTTCGCTCAATCCCTCGCGCTTACCCGCTTCGCTGGCATTCCCACCCCTGGGCTTTCTCCCTCCGAGCGCGTTCTGCGGCGCGCTCCTCGTCGGTACGGTGAGCCCCTCTGACTTCCGCTGCGCATCGGCCCCTTTCGCTCTCGGCTTGTAGGACGCAACGTGCGGTGACTGCCGCCGCACAGACGGACCTCTCGTGTTCCGCACTTCACCTCGTCCGTGTGCCGCTCCCCATACCCCGGAGAAGTCCCCCGCCCATCCGGACTCCCGGGCTGAAGAACTCGCCTTCGCCATGACATGAGCGATTCGGCCTTCTCGCTGTAGGCGTGACCAGGCTGCAGGTTTCACTTCATGTTGCGGCCCGCGGACTTGCTCCCCCTCTCGGGGCTCTCGACGCCACGCTTCACCAGTCGGCTTTTCGGCCTCAGGTGGTGGCCTGCTCCCGGGCCCTCCGGCGATGACCCGGACGGGACTTGCAGCCGTTGGTGAAGTGCAGCGTGACTCCGCCTGCTCGGTCGGTCGCCCTCCCGTCGGCTTTGAGTCGTCACGACGCACCATGGCGTCGCGTCGTAGCAGACCGACCCGCGCCAGGCGCTCCCTCCGCGGCCCCCCCCCCGGGTGGAGCGACGCACCGGGCGGACGGCCCGCAGCGGGACTCCACAAAGGAAACGGCTCGTCACCCGTGGGGGCGACGAGCCGTCGTGTCGCAAAGCAGTTCAGCCGGATCAGACCGGACGAACGTTCTGCGCCTGCAGGCCCTTCGGGCCCTTCGCCACGTCGAACTCCACCTTCTGGCCTTCCTGCAGGGTGCGGAAGCCCTGAACCTGAATCGCGGTGTGGTGGCAGAACACGTCATCTCCGCCGCCGTCCTGCGCGATGAATCCAAAGCCCTTCGCATCATTGAACCACTTCACGGTACCAGTCGCCATCGTCTACTTTCAGTGTTCCCGACGCATTCAGTTGCGTCGGTGCGCCGAATGTTCTGCGCCCGCCCTCCATACACGGAAACGGGGGCGCACAACAGCCTCCCCCTCGAACTTTTTCCAACCGCCCGCGTTTGTTGGGGCCATGGCCCGGTGCGTCGGGCCATTCCCGGCTGGTGTCGGGGGCACGCTGGTGTAGACGCCCCGGACGCGTGAAGTCCTTCCTGCCGGTCCTGGCCGCCCTCACGGTGCTCGCGGTGCTGCAGCTGGTGCTCGGCAGCTCGGAGTACTTCGTGTACCTCGCCTCGCTCGTCGGGGTGAACGTCGTGCTGGCCGTCTCACTGAACGTCATCAACGGCATGACGGGGCAGTTCAGCATCGGCCACGCGGGCTTCATGGCGGTTGGCGCCTACGTCGCCGGCACGACGTCGCTGCTGCTGAAGGACGACCAGCTGTCCTTCTTGCCGCCGGCGATGTCGGATCAGCTCTTCCTGCTGCTGGCACTCCTGCTCGGCGGTGCTGCGGCGGGGGCCTTCGGTTTCCTCGTCGGGCTGCCGAGCCTGCGGCTGCGCGGCGACTACCTGGCCATCGTCACGCTGGGCTTCGGAGAGATCATCCGCGTCGTCATCCAGAACTCCGACGGGCTGTCGAAGTCGCTGGCGGCGCTCCCGGGCCTGGCGCCGGTGGGGCGCTTCGTCGGCCAGTTCGGCGGGGCGCTGGGCGTGTCGGGGGTGCCGCAGCGGTCGACCTTCTTCATGGTGTGGTTCTGGGTCTTCGTGCTGGTGCTGCTCGCGCGGCGGCTGTCGGACTCGTCTCATGGCCGCTGGCTGAAGGCCATCCGCGAGGACGAGGTGGCGGCCGAGGCGATGGGCGTCGACACCACCAGTTACAAGGTGCGGGCCTTCGTCGTGTCGAGCTTCTTCGCTGGCATCGCCGGCGGGCTGTTCGCGCACTTCGTACCCATCATCAACCCCGGCTCGTTCACCTTCGTGAAGTCGATGGAGGTGGTGGTGATGATCGTCGCCGGCGGCCTCGGCAGCACGACGGGCGCCATCGTCGCGGCGGTCTTCCTGACGCTTCTGCCCGAGGGGCTGCGCTCGCTGTTCCTGAAGCTCGGCGGAGGCGACGCCTCGCTCGCGCAGAAGGTCGACCAGGTGCGCATGCCCATCTACGGCATGCTGCTCGTCGTCATCATGCTGACCCGCAGCCAGGGCCTCTTCGGCACGCACGAGGCGTGGGACCTGTGGGCGCGGCGCAAGCGAGCGGGGGCGAAGGCGTGAGCGCGCCGCTGCTCGAGGCCCGGAGCGTCTCGATTCGCTTCGGTGGGCTCAAGGCGCTGAGCGCCTTCTCACTGACCATCTCGCGCGGCGACCTCAAGGGGCTCATCGGGCCCAACGGCGCCGGCAAGACGACGGCCTTCAACGTGCTCACCGGGGTGTACGAGCCCACCGAGGGCGAGGTGCTGGTCGGCGGAGAGCGCGTCAACGGCAAGCGGCCGTTTCAGATCAACCGCCTCGGCGTGGCGCGCACCTTCCAGAACATACGCCTGTTCAAGCAGCTCACGGCCCTCGACAACGTGCGCATCGCGGTTCTCCCCGAGACGCGGCGGTGGTTCGATGCGGCACGGGTGCAGGCGCTCAAGCGGGGCGGGGCGGCGCAGCGTGCGCTCGGCGCGGCGCTCGACGCGACCGACAACTACCGCGATTGGTGGCGCGCCTTCCTGCGCACCCCGGGCTTTCTGCGCGAAGAGGCGCAGGTGACGGCCCGGGCCGAGGAGCTGCTCTCGGTAATGGGCCTGTCGCACCGAAAGGACGAGCTGGCCTCGTCGCTGCCGTACGGCGAGCAGCGGCGCCTCGAGATGGCGCGCGCGCTGGGCACCCGACCGAAGGTGCTGCTGCTCGACGAGCCGGCGGCCGGCATGAACACGCGCGAGAAGGCTGACCTGATGGTGCTCATCCGCGCGCTGCGCGACCGGTTCGACGTCGGCATTCTCGTCATCGAGCACGACATGAAGCTGGTGATGGGCATCTGCGAGCACCTGACGGTGCTGGACCACGGCGAGACCATCGCCTCGGGTGACCCCGCCGTGGTGCGCAAAGACGCGAAGGTCATCGAGGCCTACCTCGGAGAGGCGCCCGCCCATGTCGCCTGACGCCCCCGGCCAGCGGCCCGCGCGCCCACCGCTGCTCGAGGTGACCGACCTGTTCGTCAGCTATGGCGCCATCGCCGCGCTCAAGGGCGTCACCCTGTCGGTGGGCCAGGGCGAGGTGGTGGCCCTCATCGGCGCGAACGGCGCGGGCAAGACTTCGACGCTGCGCGCGGTGAGCGGGCTGGTGAAGCCGGTGAAGGGCGCCATCACCTTCCGCGGCGCGCCGCTCACCGGCCTCAAGGCGAATCAGGTGGTAGCGAAGGGCCTGGCACACGCGCCCGAGGGCCGCGGCATCTTCCCCAACCTCACCGTGCAGGAGAACCTCGACCTCGGCGCGTGGCTCCGCACCGACGGCGACGCCATCGCGTCGGACCTCGAGCGGTGCTTCTCGCTGTTCCCGCGGCTGAAGGAGCGCCGCGACCAGCTGGCCGGCACGCTGTCGGGCGGCGAGCAGCAGATGCTGGCCATCTCGCGGGCGCTGATGTCGCGGCCAGCGCTCCTGCTGCTCGACGAGCCGTCCCTGGGCCTCGCGCCGCAGGTGACGCAGACCATCTTCCGTATCTTGAGAGACGTGAACGCCGCCGGCATGTCGATTCTGCTCGTCGAGCAGAACGCCCACCTCGCGCTCGGGTTGGCCCACTGGGCCTACGTGCTCGAGACCGGCGCCCTGGTGCTCCAGGGCACCGGGGCCGACCTGCTGGCGAGCGAGGACATTCGCAAGGCCTACCTGGGGGAGTAGCTCCGGCGCCTCCCCCACACACCGCCCGCGCCCGAAGCGACCAGCTTGCTTTCCCGCGCAGGACGGCTCCAATGGCCCCAATGCGACTCCTCAGCGGGCTGTTGGTACTGTCGGCGGCGGGCCCAGCGCTGGCCAACTCGGTGTTGGTCGTCGCCGAGAACGACCTGGCCCGGGAGGCCGCCGCGGAACTCGTCGAGCCATTCGGGAAGTCGAAGGTCAAGACCAAGTTCGCCGGCCCGCAATCTCCCGCGAGCCAGTGCCTGATGCGAGGCCCGGGTGAGCGGCCACGGTGCCTGGCGCAGGCCGGCGAGACCGCGTTCGTCGAGGCCGTACTGCTGGTCAGCGCCGCTGCCTCGAAGGGGCGCACCACCGTCTCGTTCCTGCTGTTGAGCCTGGACGAGGGTCGGGTGCTCAAGCGCGAGACTGCGACGGGTCCGTCGGACAACCTCGGCCCGGCCCTGGCACCCGTGGCGCAGCGGCTCGCCAGGCTCATCAAGCCCGGGGCCGCATCCGAGAGGTCCGCGCCACAGGCGAAGGCAGAGCCTTCACCGAGGCTCGAGCCGGCGCCGAAGGTCGAGCCCACGGCGAAGCCGAAGCCGGAGACCGAGACCACGCCGAAGCCACCGGTCGAAGCGCTCGCCGTGCGGCCACTTGATGAGCGGCGGGCCGACGCGCCAAAGGCGACGTCACTCGAGCCGCGGGAGACCCTGCCGCCGGCCTCGGTGGTCGCGCCGACGACGACGGCTGGCGATGGCCTCCGCGCGGCCGCATGGACGACGACTGGCCTCGCGGGTGCCGCAGCGGTGGTGGCCGGCACCTGCGGCGCCCTGGGGTTGTCCGCGCGAGACACCCTCGAGCAGAGCGAAGGCAGGTTCTCGCCGCTGTCGAGGAGTCAGGCCAACGCGCTCGCGAGCCAGGCGAACACGAACTTCTCCGTCGCCCTGGGCGCCGGCATCGGCGCGGCCGTGCTCGGTGCCGTCTCGGCCGTCCTGTGGAGCAAGGTTCCATGAGCGCCCATCCCTTCCGTTGGCTGACCCTCGGCGTGGCGCTGTCGCTCGCACAGGGGTGCGACTGGGTCGCCCCGAACGAAGACCTCATCTACACCTGCGAGAGTGACGGGACCTGCGTCGACCCGACGAAGGTGTGCATCCAGGGCCGCTGCGTCGCGCCGCCGACGGCGGGAGGTCGCGCCGGTGGTGTCGCCGGAGGCATGGCGGGCGGCTCGGCCGGAGGCGCGGCGGGTGGCTCCGCCGGCGGCGACGCGGGCGGGTCTGCCGGTGGGACCGCGGGTGGTTCGGCCGGTGGTTCGGCCGGTGGCTCCGCCGGAGGCGCAGCGGGTGGCTCCGCCGGCGGCGACGCGGGCGGGTCTGCTGGTGGGACCGCGGGTGGTACGGCCGGCGGCTCCGCCGGAGGCGCAGCGGGTGGCTCCGCCGGCGGCGACGCGGGCGGGTCTGCTGGTGGGACCGCGGGTGGTACGGCCGG
>JADCJJ010000185.1 GCA_020247085.1 Myxococcaceae bacterium
CCGGCGAGGCGCACGAAGTCCTCGGACGGCGAGAAGGGGGTCTCGGCGGCCGGGAAGACGACCCAGACGACGCCCGTGGCGCTCATCTGCGTGACGACCCGGGTGAGGTGGTCGACGAGCGCGAGCTTCTGCTGGGCGAACAGCACCGTGAGGTCGATGCCGGTGCGCGCGGTCTCGACGAGCGCCACGTCGGGGAGGGGCCCCAGGGCGTCGAGGAAGCCCTCGGGCGCGTTGCGTATCGACACGTTCATGCCGGGGCGAACACCCAACAGCGACGCCAGCAGCTCGGGCGGGCCGAACGTCATCGCCGCACCGAGAAGCCAGCCACCGCCGGTTCGACCTCGACCTCTTCGCGCTCGACGCCCGTGACGTGGGCCTCGCTGGGACCGCGGCGGCTCCAGGCGACGAAAGCCTCGACGGCCTCGCGAGCGCCGACGACCAGCGCCTCGACGGAGCCGTCGGAGCAGTTGCGAACCCAGCCAACGAGCGCCAGCCGACGCGCCTCGTCCTGGGCCGAGGCGCGGTACGACACGCCCTGCACCAGGCCGGAGATGCGGAGGTGGACGGCGCACGTCGACATCGCGGGCGCGCCCTCTATCACGCCGCCATCGTCAGATGTACCCGAAGCGACGCCGAAGGGCCCACTCCGAGCCCATGATGGCCACCATCAGCACCAGCCAGTACCAGCGGTCCCACAGGGGCTGGTCGCGCGAGCGGCCGACCTCGACGAGCGGCGGCTCCCGCAGGGGCACGTCGGCGATCGAGAAGGCCGTCGAATCGAAGAAGGCGCCCCCGGTGGCCTTTGCGATGGCCTCGAGCAGCTCGCCGTTCACCCGGGCGTCGGCCAGCTCGGGGCCCGTCGCGCGCACGGCGACGGCGTCTGACATCTCACCCAGCACCGTCTCGCCCTGCCGGGCCCGGGCGACGATCTTGTAGGGCCCGGCGGGCGCCCCCTGAAACTCGACGTGCGCGGTGCCGTCGGGGCCCGCGCCAACGGTCTGCTGCGCGACCACCGCGCCGTCGTCGGCCGAGATGAGCTCGACCGTCACCTGCGCGCCGGCGACGGGCTGGAAGTCGCTCGAGCGCGCGACGACGCCGACGCCGACGGGCTTGCCCGGTTCGACGCTGGGGCTGTCGGCGGCGACGCTCATGGCGGTCAGCTCAGGGTCGCGCACCAGCCAGCGCACCGCGTTGCTCCACAGCCGCTCGTACACACGCGACGGCGCGCCGCCGGCGTGCGAGGTGAACGCCCAGGCCCAGCTCCCGTCGGTGGTGAGGGCCATCACCCGGCCGCGGCCGTACTCCCAGATCGACAGCACCGGCGCGCTCTTGCCGTCGACCATCGCGAAGGGGTGGTCGAGCAGCACGGTGGCGCCGGGGCGCGCGCGCACCGTGTTGAGGCCGGGCACGGGGGGCAGCGCGTCCCACGCGGCCTCGGTGGACTGTGAGCCGGTGCCGATGGCGGTGATGGGGTGCCGCGCGCCCTCGGGGGTCAGCCGGGCCTTGAAGGGCCCGGAGTCAGAGGGCCCTGCGGCGGCGACCGGCAGCAGCTCGGAAAACGAGGTCCACCGCGCGTCGGCGAAGGTGCGATCGCCTCCGACGAAGGCGAGCGCCCCACCGTTGAGCAGGTAGGCCTTGATGCTGTCCTCATACTCGCCGAGCGAGATACCGGGGTCGTCGTTGTTGAAGTTGAGGATGGCGATGAGGTCGAACGTGTTGACCTTCTCGCGGAAGATCTCGTTGCGCGGGAACGGAATGAGCGACAGCTCGTCCTGGTTGACGGTCATGTCGTCGTTCGAGCCGCGCAGGATGTAGAAGCTGATGAGCTCGACGTTCGCGTCCTGCTTGAGCAGCCCGCGCAGGAAGCGCTCGTCCCACGAGGGGCGGCCGGCGACGAGCAGCACGCGCACCCGGTCGCGGATGACCTTGAGCGTGAAGGCCTTGGCGTTGTTCTCGGCGACGGCCTCGCCCGGGTACACGGGCACTGAGACGGTGTAGACGAAGCGGCCAGTCTGGTCGGGCGCGAACGAGAACTTCGCCACCTGCACGTCGTCGTCGCTGCTGAACGAGAGGGGCGTCGAGGCCACCACGCGCCCCTCGCGCCGCAGCACCGCCTGGGTCGACAGCCCCTTGAAGCCGCGCGCGTGCACCTCGACCTCGGCGCTGATGCTGTTGCGCACGAACGCGAAGTCGTCGACCTTCACCGCGTCGATGGCCAGATCCTTCAGGCCGCCCTCGCCCACCGCCACCGTCGAGATCGGCACGTCGAAGGCCCGCAGCAGCGACGTCGCCCGGCCGTCGAGCCCGCCGGCGAGCGCGCCGTTGTCGGCGCCGTCGGAGAACACGATGACCCCCGAGAGCTTGCGGGCGCTGGTGCCCTCGGAGGCCTTGAGGGAGCGCAGCGTCGACAGCAGGTCGGTGCGCCCGCCGCGGGCCGGCTCGGCCTCGAGGGCCTGCACGCCGACCGGCGACAGCTCGGGGTCGAAGCCGAGGAGCTCGAAGGCGAAGCGGTCCTTGAGGGCCTCCAGTTGGGGGGCGAGCGTGGTGAGCGCCTCGGCGACGGCCTTCGATCGGCTCGCCTCGCCGACGGCCGTAGGGAAGGTCATCGACGCCGAGCGATCGATGAGCACGGCGACGCGGTTCTTGACGCGCGCGACCTGCACGCGACGCAGGCCCGGCTCAAGCAGGAAGAAGAGCGCGCAGCCCAGCGCGAGGGCGCGCAGGCCCCACAGGGCCCACTTGCGGCCGGCGACGGGCTCGCGCCTGACGCCGAAGCACGCCAGCGCGGCCGCGACGACGAGCGCCGCGCCGAGGGCCCAGAGGGCGAGCGCCGGGAGCGCCGAGAGGCTCACCAGCTTCCACGTGTCGACGGGCGCCGCGTCCACCGACGTCACCGCCTCCGCTTCATGATCTCGAGAAGGTGCACGCCATCGTCCTTGTAATCGAGGCAGAGGGCGTACATGGCGACGTTGAGGGCGAGGCGGGTGGCGTACTCACGCTGGCGCTCTCCGCCGGGCGACACGTCGAACTCGAAGGCCCCCGACTCGTCGCGGGCGAGCGCGCCCATGACGTCGTTCTGTGAGTAGAGCACCGCGGCGCGCTTGCCGATGGTCCAAGCGTCGAGCTGGGCCGAGGTGAGGACGCGCCCGGGGGCCGTGTCGAGCAGAAAGAACGACTTGAAGACGACGTGGTTGGCCGGGAGCGGCCGGGCCGGCACCTGGGGCAACACCCGCGCCATCTCGCGGCGGAAGCTCGCGTCGAAGCCCGACCCCGACGAGCCGTCGTTCGCGTCGGCGAAGAGGAAGCCACCGAAGGTGAGGAAGCGGCGCAGGTTCTCGACCTGCGCCGGCGTGAAGGCAGGCAGCTCGCGGTCGGACGACAGGTAGAGGAAGGGCAGCTCGAAGAGGCGGGGGCTATCGAGCGGGAAAGCGCGGGCCTCGAGCACCGTCTCGACCGAGGTTCGGCGCTGCAGCTCCCAGGCGAGGCGTCGCAGGCCCGAGGCCCGCACGTCCCACGCGCCGCCGTGCTGAGCGACGGCGGGGATGAAGCGCGACGCGTCTCCGAAGGCACGGGCGAGGGCCGGCGCGGCGAGCGACGAGAGCAGCACCTGCCGACGTGTCACCACCTTCGAACGCACCCGCTCACCTCCGCCCGTTCCCTTACCGTGGAATCACGCTATACGCCCGACCATGGCGAAGGCGGCGAAGAAGTCCTCCCCGGACGCGCGGGCTGACGGAGCCCAGCGCTCCGTGCTGGCCGCGGCCTGGGCGGCGGTCGAGTCTGGTGACGTGACGACGGCGCGCGCGCTCGCCAGGTCCGTCATCGGCGGCACGAAGGGCCCCGACGACGACGCGGTGGCGAAGGCGCTGGCGAAGCAGCTCACCGCGCCCGACCAGGACGTAGGCGAGCTGCCCGAGCAGGTGGCCCAGGCCATCGTCGATCGCACCACGGTGCCGCCGCGAACCTATGCGTACGGCGCCATCTGCCTCGCGGTCTTCCTGACGCTCGCCGCCCTCGCCCGCGCTCGCTACGGGGGCGCCTGACGACGGCCGCCGTGGAGACGCTGCTGCGCGCGCTCGAGCCGTACAAGCACCTCGACCCCGGGGGGTGGCTCGCGCTCTTTCGCCTCCTTCCGGTCTGGGCCGGGGTGCTGCTGGCGCTGGTGGGCGTGGGCCTGCTCGCCCGTGGCGGCGGCGCGCTGTTCCGCGTCGTGGCCGGCCCCCTCGGCGTGATGATCGGCCAGATCTGGGTCGGCCCGCTGGCGACGCGGCTGGGGTTTCAGACGCAGGCGGGGTCGATCGCGCTGGCGGCGTCGGCGCTGCTGGCCGTGCTCGGCCTGGCCGTGCCGGCCTCGACGGTGTTCTTCGGCTTCGGCATTCCCATCGGGCTGATGGCGGCAACCCTGGCCGGACCTGACTGGCTGCTCGGCTTCGTGCCGGCGTTCATCGTCGGGGGCGCCGTCGGCGTGGTGTTGGAGCGCCCGGTGTCGGTGCTCCTCGCGGCGACGAGCGGCGCCTGGCTCCTGGTGCTCGGGCTGATGGCGGCGCTGTCGGGCAGCGCCGGCGGGCTCGTCGAGCGCCTGGCGGCGCACTGGCCGGCGGCGATCTCGGTGGCCGCCGTATTCGCGGTGGCCGGCTTCGGGTACCAGATCTTCGTCATGCCGCCGCCCGAGAAGGCCGCGCAGCGCGCGAGGGAACGGGCGCAGGCGAAGCAGGCCGAGGCCGAGAAGAAGGCGCTCGAGAAGCGCTGGGCCAGCTACTCGAAGGGTCGCAAGGGCGGCGACTGAACGGCCCACGGCGGTCACCGACGCCCGCGCTTTCCTCCGGGTTTCGGGCGGGCCGTGCACTACGCTGTCAGGCCTTTCTCGCGGTCCCCGGAGCAACCATGTCCCTCGTCGTCGAAGACTTGAAGGTCGGCACCGGCGCCGAAGCCGTCGCCGGCAAGCGCGTCACCGTGCACTACGTCGGCACGCTCACCAACGGCTCGAAGTTCGACTCGAGCCGCGACCGGGGGCAGGGCTTCAGCTTCGGCCTGGGCGCGGGCCAGGTGATCTCCGGCTGGGACCAGGGCGTCGCGGGCATGAAGGTCGGCGGGGTGCGCAAGCTCACCATTCCGCCCGAGCTCGGCTACGGCGCGCGCGGCTTCCCGCCCGTCATTCCCGCGAACTCGACGCTCGTCTTCGAGGTCGAGCTGCTCTCTGTGGGCTAGCGGCAACGCCGTCGCGAATGAACGAGAACGCGCTCAACGCCAACGTCGGCCACCGCCTGCGGGCGCTGCGGCTGTCGAAGAACGTCAAGCAGGCCGACGCGGCGCGCGAGCTGGGCGTGAGCCCCGCGTACCTGAACCTCATCGAGAAGGGGAAGCGCGTCACCCCCTTCCCGCTGCTGTGGAAGGCCCTGCGCTACTTCCAGGTCGACCCCGAGGCCTTCATGGCGCAGCTCGGCGACGGGCGCGTCGACCAGGCGCTCGCCAGCCTGCTCGACGAGCCGCTGCTGCGCACGTTGAACCTCGACCAGGAGTCGCTCCAGTCGCTGTCGGCCGAGCCGAAGCTCGCCGGCACCGTCGCGGCGCTGTTCAACCTCTACAAGAACACGCGCATGCAGCTCGAGAACGTGATGACGCAGCTGTCGAGCCACGAGCGGCCGCCCGCCGCGGGCCCCGATGGGAAGCTCGACTACTCGCCGTTCGACGAGACGACCGACTTCCTCGAGGCCCACAAGAACTACTTCCCCGAGCTCGAGGGAGAGGCCGACGGCCTGCGCGTCGACTTCAAGCTGGAGCGGCAGACGCTGTCGTCGCAGCTCGTGCGCATCGTCGAGGAGCGCTTCGGCTACCAGGTGCGGTTCGAAGAGGCCCAGGGCTCATCGTCGGTGGTGCGGCGGCTCGACAAGGAGCAGCGGCAGCTCACCCTCTCGCCGGGCCTCACCGAGCAGACGCTCAAGTTCCAGCTCGCCGCGACGCTGGGCCTCCTGGTGCTCGACAAGACGCGCCTGATGGAGCGCATCGTCGGCCAGCGCATGCGCCACGCCGAGACGCCGAGGCTGGTGAAGGTGCACCTCGCCAACTACTTCGCCGGCGCGCTGATGCTGCCCTACGGGGACTTCTTCAAAGAGGTGCAGCGCACGCGGTACGACATCGAGCTGCTGACCCACATCTTCAACGTCACCTACGAGACCATCGCGCACCGCGTCTGCAACCTCGGTGACCCCAAGCGGCTCGGGCTGCCCTTCCACTTCCTGCGCTGCGACATCGCCGGCAACATCTCGAAGCGCTACTCGGCGACGGGGCTGAAGTTCGCGTCGATGGGCTCGTGCGCGAAGTGGGCCGTGCACCTCGCCTTCCTGAACCCCTCGCAGCTGACGCGCCAGTACTCGCAGATGCCCGACGGCACGACGTACTTCGACTTCGCCCGCGTGCAGCTGCAGCCCGTCGAGGGGTCGATCGTACGCGGCACCGCCTACTCCATCGGCCTGGGCACGCACGCCGAGAACGCGAAGTACCTCGCCTACGGCCTGCCGATGACCGACCTCAAGCGCGACGCGGTGCCCACCGGCATCAGCTGCCGCTTCTGCGAGCGCACCGACTGCAACCAGCGCGCGGCCGCCAGCTACCGCTTCGCCTTCTCGTTCGACGAGTACACGAAGAAGGACTGCTTCTTCTCGCCCCTCGTCACGGGCGACCTCGTCGGCGGCCCGAAGCGGTAGCCCCGCCCGGCGACCTTGGCGTCTGGCCAACCGCCCCGCGCCGCCGGCAGCCCCGCGAAAGGCGACGTTGACAGGCGTTCCCCCGCGGGCGGATGGTCAGCCCGCCTCCGTCGCCGGGCCGAGCCGACGGGCGCCAGCCAGGCTCAGGACAGGACCCTCACCATGCGCCACGCCGCCCTCGTCGCACTGCTCTTCGCCGCCGCCTGCGGCCCGCCGGCCCCGCTGCCGCTCGTCTTCGAGCCCAGCGCGGTCGTGCCCGCGCCCACGGTGACGCTCAAGCCGCCGCCGGGCCCCTTCAACGGCACCGTCACGGTCACCGTCTCGGCCGACCAGCAGGCCACCATCTTCTGGACGACCGAGAAGGTGGACCCGCGCACGACGACGCGCGGGCGGCGGGAGGCGAAGGCGCCGGCCACCATCACCCTCGACCGCACGACGACGCTCACCCTCTTCGCCAGCAACGACGGGAAGGACAGCGAGCTCGTCACCGGCACCTGGGTGCGCGCCGGCGGCCCCGCGGGCACCATCTCAGGCACGGTGGTGTTCGGCGGCTTCTGCGCCGGCAAGGACATCGGGCTCGGGCGCAACGGGCAGATCGGCCGACTCGGCAAGGCGCCGATGATGGCCGGCTCCCTGCCCTTCTCGTTCACCGGCGTCACCAGCGGCACGCAGCGCCTCGTCGCCTACTGCGATCGCAACGGCGACGGCTCGCTGACGCCCTTCGCCGACTACGCCGGCGACCCGGTGTCGGTGGCCATCGACCTCGCCGACCCCTTCAAGGCCTCGGCCGAGAACGTCACGGTGTACGTGGGCGCCTCGGGGAGTGGCCTGGGCACGCTGCGCGGCACCATCGTGCTGCCCCGGCCACCGGCGTTGCAGAACCTGTCGCTGTCGGTGCTCTCGCCCGACGCGCTCACCGGCGGGCTCGACCCGCAGAACCTCTTGCAGCAGTTGCAGAACGGGTACCGCATCTTCACCTCGGCAGGCCAGACCGAGTACCCGTACGTGGTGACCGACCTGGCGCCCGGCCGCGTCCTGCCGGTGCCCTCGCTGTTGGGGTTCGGCAGCGGTGGCTTCGCCATCAACCTGCTCGCGAACCCGCTGCGGCCGGTGCAGATCGAGGCCGACCGTGAGACGGTGCAGGACTTCGCCTTCGGGCCCGTCACCTTGAGCGGCGACATCACCCTGCGGGCGATGAACGCACCGACAGGCGGGCTCGCCTTCGGCATCGTCGCCGCGCGCATCACCTCGCTCCAGGACGGCATCCAGGCGGTGCTGATGCCCGTCGTCTTCACGCGCGACCCCATGACGAACGACGCCCGCTCGTCGTACTCGGGCGCGGCGCTGAAGGCGAACCAGAGCGTCGCGCTGCGGGTGTTCTCGAACGCGAACGGCGCCAACCCCATCACCGACGCGCTCACCTGGGTCATCAACCCCTTCAGCGCGACGCCGCCGCACGGCACGGTGCAGGTGGGCGCCACCGACACCACGTTCGACCTGGTGGTGCCGTAGGGCGCGCGGCCCTCGGGGCTCCTCAGGCAGCGCGCGCGCGCATCACCTGCTCGGGCGAGCCCTCGGGGCACACCTCGAGCAGCTTGAAGCGGGAGCGGGCGCCGAAGTTGTTCCGGCGGATCATGCTGCCCAGCACCGAGAGCACCTCGCGCGTCGCGTCGAGGCCGAGGTCCAGCGCGGCGAAGACGTCGACGCCGGGCCCCCGGTACAGCTCGCGGCTCGACGGCTCGTTCGCGCCGGCGGTGAGGCGCCCGAGCGGCGAGCCGAGGGCCATCGCGAAGAGGAAGAAGCCGCGCACCCAGCCATCGACCTCGAGCTTCGAGGGGGCCTCGCCGAAGGCCTCTTGCGACGAGACGCGCATCAGCTCGTACAGGCCGCGGCCCACGCCCTTCACCCCCGAAGCCTTGCGGATCTGCATCTTCGTCCGGATGGCGCTCGTGCCCACCAGCGGGCTCCCATGCAGCTCCTGCATCAGCGCGAGCGACTGGGCCCACTCGATGCGGTGCCGGGCGGCCGGCGGGGCCTCGCGGGCCCCGGCGTGCGTCGCCACCAGCGCCTGCACCACCGGCTCGAGCGCCCGCCCGACACACAGCTGGGTGAAGTAGCCCGCGACGAAGGCCAGCCCCGCCTCGGTGCCCACCAGGGCGCCGTTCGACACCAGCTCGGCGGCCTTGACGCCGAAGGCGACGGGCGCCCGCTCGCGCATCAGCCGGCTGAAGGCCGGCGCCACGCCCTGCCCGCGCCACGCGTGGACGCCGGCGGTGAGGCCGCCGAACCAGGGCAGCTCCACCAGCGCCGCGCCGAAGCGCGCGTACTCGAGGTCTTCGCCGAGGGCCCGGGAGAACTCCTGCGGCAGCGAGTTGACGTGGGCGGCCAGGCGCTCCACCGCCGTCAGGTACGTCAGGAAGGCAGGCATCGCGCTCACTGTAGCTTTCCCGTGGCGCGCCCACACCCACGAGATAAGACCCTCGCTCCCTCTGCTTGTGAAGGAGCACTCCGCCCCATGAACTTCTCGTTCGCCACCGGCGACGCCACGAAGGCGAAGGCCGACGTCCTCATCCTGCCGCTGTTCGACACCGACCTGACCAGCAAGAAGGGGCAGCCCAGCGCGTGGGCGAAGAGCGACCAGAAGCTGCGGGGTCTGCTCGCGAAGCTCGCCCAGCAAGAAGGCTTCAAGGGGAAGGCCGAGCAGACCTGCGTCGTGCAGACGCACGGGAAGCTGGGCGTCGGGCGGATCATGCTGCTGGGGCTGGGCGCGCGGGTGAAGTTCACGCCCGAGGTGCTGCGCCTGGCCATCGGCCGAGGCATCAAGGCCGCCAACCGGCTGCGCGCGAAGACGGCGGTGGTGCAGCTGCCCGGCGTGCGCGAGCTCGACTCGAGCCTTCAGGCCCTGGTCGAGGGCTCGGTGCTGGGCGGCTACCGCTACGACAAGTGGCGCACCACCAACGCCGACGAGAAGCGGGCGCCGCGCGTCGAGAAGGTGCAGCTGCTGCTGCCCGACGGCGTGGCGAAGGACAAGTCGATGGACGCCACGGTGGGCATCGCGAAGGCCGTGGGCGAGGCGGCGTGCCTGGCGCGCGACCTCGTCAACGAGCCGGCGGGCACGATGACCCCGACGATTCTCGCGGAGCAGGCGTCGGCCATCGCCCAGGGCGGCGGCCTCGAGGCGCGCATCTCGGGCCGCACCGAGATCGAGGGCCTCAAGATGGGCATGTTCCTCGGCGTGGCGCGCGGCAGCGTCGAGGAGCCCAGGCTCATTCACCTCACCTACACCCCGGCCGCCGCGGAGCACGCCTCGCGCCCGCCAGTCGTCTTCGTAGGCAAGGCCATCACCTTCGACTCGGGCGGCCTGTCGCTCAAGCCGAGCGAGGGCATGCTCGAGATGAAGACCGACATGGCAGGCTCGGCGGCGGTGCTCGGCGCCATGAAGGTGGTCGCCCGGCTCAAGCCCCCCTTCCCCGTGCACGCCCTCATGGGCGCCTGCGAGAACATGCCCTCGGGGCACGCGTACCGGCTGGGCGACGTGCTCGTCTCGCGGCTGGGCAAGACCGTCGAGATCACCAACACCGACGCCGAGGGCCGCCTGGTGCTGGGCGACGTGCTCGCCTACGCCAACGAGCTCAGGCCCGCGGCCATCATCGACCTGGCGACCCTGACCGGCGCGTGCATCGTGGCGCTCGGCCCCTGGGTGGCCGGGGCCTTCGGTGAAGACGACCAGCTCATGTGGAGCGTGCTCGAGGCCGCGCGGGCCTCGGGCGAAGAGATCTGGCGCCTGCCGCTCACCGACACCCTGAAGGACGTACTCAAGAGCGACGTCGCCGACATGAAGAACGCGGGCGACCGGAATGGCGGGTCGATCACCGCGGCGCACTTCCTCAAGGAGTTCGTCGGCGACACCCCCTGGGTGCACCTGGACATCGCCGGGCCCAGCAACGTGTCGAAGGAGAAGGGCTACATGGCCCGCGGCGGCACCGGCTTCGGCGTTCGCACGCTGGTTGAGTACGTGCGGCGGCGCACCGCCGAGCTCGAGGCGGTCGTCGAGGCGCCCGCTGAGGGCTGACGCTGGTGCTTCAGGCCTGCCGGCCGGGGCCGGACGGGGCCTCGGCCTCGAGCCGGCGCTTCGTCAGGTCGAGGTACTGGGGGTCGAGATCGATGCCCACGAAGCGACGGCTCCGCGCCTTCGCCGCCACGCCGGTGGTGCCGCTCCCGCAGAAGGGGTCGAGCACGAGCGCGTCTTCTTCGGTGCAGGCGTCGACGATGCGCTCGAGCAACTTGCGCGGCTTCTGGGTGGGGTGCCGGCCGTGCACCTTCTCGCTCGGCCGGGGCGTCGGCATCGTCCACACGTCGCGCATCTGCTTGCCGCCGTTCTCTTCCTTCATGCGCTTGTAGTTGAACGTGTGGAGCAGCTTCCCCTTGCTCATCGGCGCCGCCCAGATCAGCAGCTCGGTCGAGTGCGTGAACGTGCGGCAGGCGAGGTTCGGTGAGGCGTTCGGCTTGAACCACGTCACCATGTTGAGGATCTTGAAGCCGAGCTTCTGCATCGCGAAGCCGACGTTGAAGATGACGTGCTGGGTGCCCGACACCCAGAGGGTGCCCGAGGGCTTGAGCACCCGGTGGCACTGCTCGAGCCACCGCGCAGTGAAGTCGTGGTCGTGTTCGACGCCCCGCGAGGCGTCCCAGGCGCCCTTATCGACCTTCACCCGGCGGCCTGACTGACACGTCGTACCGCCGTTCGACAGGAAGTACGGCGGGTCGGCGAAGATGAGGTCGAACGTCGCCGCCTCGAACCCCTCGAGCAGCCGCTGCGAGTCACCCTGATACAGAAGCCAGTCGCGCCCCCGCGCGTGGACGTGCGACGACAGATCGATTCCCGCGCGCGCGCGCGCGTTGGCCAACGTTGCGACGGACATCTCGCCTCCGGTGTGTCGGTGTCTCGCCTGCGAACTGCAACAGGCCTGATCGAGACGGTAGACGAGGATCGATCGACGTCAACTTTCCCGCTCGGCGGCGCGGCGAACGATCAGGCGACGGCCTTCGCGAAGTCGCCGTACACCGTGACGCCCTCGGGAGCCCTCGCGCGGCCCTGCTCACGCGCGAGCGCGCGGTCGAGCGACAGGAGCGCGATCTCCTGCTGCCCATCGTCCGGTGGCTGCGTCGTGATGCCCTGCAACCAGAAGCCCGGCCGCGTCAGCCAGGTGATGATCGCCGGGCAGCGCTCCCGCGCCGACAGGCGCTGCAGCTCGAAGGCGAGGCCGGCGATGGGGAACGCCATCGGCACCTTCACGAAGACCATCAGCAACTGGTTCACCAGGTCGTTCGGGTGCAGGCGCGGGAGCAGCGGAAGCAGCGCGACGTGCATCAGCACCGCGACGCCGACGACGATGAGCAGAAAGCTGGTCCCGCAGCGCGGGTGCCACGTGGTGAAGGGCCGGGCGTTCTCGACGGTGAGCGCCTGCTTCGTCTCGTAGGTCCAGATCGCCTTGTGCTCGGCGCCATGGTATTCGAACAGCCTCTTGGCGTCCTTCGTGCGCGAGATGAGCGCGAGGTAGCCGACGAGGATACCAAGGCGGAACACGCCGTCGATGAGGTGAAACCACACGCTCGTCGAGTCGAAGCCGGGGCCGAGCGCCTTCCCCACCAGCCAGGTGAGGGCGTGCGGCAGCCCGATGAAGAACAGCACGCCGAAGATGGTGGCGAAGGCCAGCATCGCGTCGGCGCCCGGGTCCTTCTTCTTCGGCGTCGGCGCGCCCGGTGGCGCTGGCGTCGGCGCGTCGGCGCTCGCGACCAGGGCCTGGAGCAGAAAGGTCAGCGTCGCCGCGGGCCCGGGGTGCCGCTTCGCGCCGGCGTCCTCTGGCGGCAGGCCGTGCTCCGCCGAGAACGACAGCGCCGAGTAGCCGTTGTGCAACGACTCGGCGAGCACCACCGCGCCACGAAACAGCGGCCAGCGCAGGAAGCGCAGGCCCGGGAAGAACACGTTCCACGCCTGCTCGCGGATGGCGATCTGCCCGTCGGGGCGCCGCACCGACACCACGAAGCTGCGGGGCCCCCGCATCATCACGCCCTCGATGACGGCCTGGCCGCCGATGTACGGACGCTCGGGATCGGGCGATGGGCTGCCGCTCATGAGACGAGACCTCCTGACGACTGCGGGCATGAAAAACCGCTCTGGTGGTGGCCAGAGCGGCGGGCACGGCGCACGACGCGGCGGCGGACCGTCAGGCCTTGGCGCTGCCCTTCTTGACGTCGTACTTCTTCTTGAAGCGGTCGATGCGGCCCTGCGTGTCGACGAGCTTGTACTTGCCGGTGAAGAACGGGTGGCAGTTCGAGCAGATCTCGACGTTGAACGAGCCGCGGGTCGAGCGCGTCTCGATGACGTTGCCGCAGGCGCAGCTGATGCGAGCGGGGGGGTAGACGGGGTGCAGATCGGCCTTCATGTCGAGTCCTTGTCGGCCCACCTTGCATCGGGGAGATCCCGGTGGACCGGTGGGAGCCACAGCCTGTACCGCCACTTCGGGCCACGCGCAACTGGCTCCACCGGTACGCGCGGAGGCCGGGGTGGGCACCGCGGCCGACGGTAGGGCCTGCCCTTCCCGGCCTCCCCTGCTACGACTTCGGAAGCGATGCCTGCGTACAAGCTGTTGTTGGCAGACCCGAAGGGCCGCGTCATCGAGCACCCGTGGCTGCTGGCGAGCCTGCGGTCTGACGAGGCCGTGCTGCCGCCCCGGGAGCGCCCCATTCCCCTGCCAGACGGGGGAAAGCTCGCCCACCTGCCGGGGCGGCTGCCGGTGGGGTTCGACCCGACGACGAAGCAGCCCGTGTTGGTCGAGCGCTTCGAGCTCGACGGCAAGCGCTTCGTCCCTCACGCGGTAGGCGCGACGCTGCCGCCGGGATTCACCCGCACCTACCTGCCGGGAGAGGTCGCCCGCGAGGGGGGCCCCGTGCTGCCGCAGTGGGCGTACACGGCGGCGGCCTGGGGCGATGCCGGGCCGGTGGTGTGGGCGCTCCACACCGATCGCCGCAAGCACTGGACGCCAGCGCGCTTCTCGACCCCCGAGGTGAAGCGCCTCGTCGCCGAGCACCTCGCCCGGCTGCCGGGCAACCGCGTGGTCTCTCAGCTGAAGACCTGCGCCCTCGTCTATCGCTGCTTTACCAGCCAGAACATCTTCTATTCCCGCGACGAGGGGGCCCTGCCCGCCTCGGTCATGTGCAACGCCGCTTGCGTCGGCTGCATCTCGGATCAACCCGAGGGCGGACCGCCGGCCTCGCACGAGCGCATGGCGGACGGCCCCTCGGCGAACGAGCTCGCCGACGTCGCCAGCTGGCACCTCGAGCATGCGCCGGGCCGCACCATGGTGAGCTTCGGCCAGGGCTGCGAGGGAGAGCCCCTCACGCGCTGGCGCTTCATCGCCGAGGCGATAGGTCTCATTCGCGCGCGCACGTCGAAGGGGTCGATCAACATCAACACCAACGGCAGCCTCACGAAGGGCCTCGACGCGCTCTTCGACGCGGGCCTCGACGCGGTGCGCGTCTCGCTCAACTCGGCGGTGAAGGAACTCTACGAGGCGTACTACCAGCCGCGGCAGTACGGATGGGAGGACGTCGAGGCGTCGATCGCCCTCGCGCGCAGGCGGGGCGCGTACGTCGCGCTCAACCTGCTGCTCTTCCCCGGGGTGACCGACCGGCAGGGCGAGGCCGACGCCCTGGTGCGGCTGATCAAGAAGTACCGCGTCGATCAGGTGCAGACGCGCCCGCTCGCCATCGATCCGCTCCAGTACATCGCCGTCGCCAGAGGCCGCGGCGCCGGCGGAGCCCCCATCGGCATCTCGAACCTCGTCCGCCGCTTCAAGGCCGAGGCACCGTGGGTGACGGTGGGCAACTTCGCGCGCGGGCTCGGCGAGCGGCGGCGTCGAAAATGAACGGGGCTCCGACCAAAGGGGGAAAGCCGGAGCCCCGCGGAGTCTGGCCCAATGCCAGCCTCACCAAAGCTGTTGCGCGCCGACGGCCGTACTGGCGGTCGGCTCGTCGTCGTCCGTGACGGTCTTCGAGGCCGCGGCGCTCAGCGTCACCGGGGGCGCCTCGAACACGTCGGTGTCGCCATCGACGTTCGCCGCGCGCGGCGCGACGCGCTCGAGCGACGCCGCCGCCAGCGTCGGGCCGTCGGCGACCCCCGTCACCGAGAGCCCACGCTCGATCTGCAGCCGCTTCACCGCCGTCTCGGTACGAGGGCCGAAGACGCCGGAGCCCGCCGAGAAGTCAGCCCGCGAGAGGTAGCCCCGGGCGACGAGCTTGAGCTGAAGGTTCCGCACCGCCGTGCCCGTCGCGCCTCGACGCAGCACAGCCGCCGCCTTCGCGCGCTCGAAGCCGTCACGCCCGTGGACCGCGCCCCCCACCAGTACTGGCCGGCGGGTCGCTGCGGCGCGCATCGGAGAGAGGGGAACGGCCATGTCCTGCGCCTATCCAAGAGCCGGGCCACTGCCCTGACGTCCACAGGTGCCTGATTCTCTTCAATCCCTTCGGACCACGTCAGCGCGCGAGTGGCGCGCCGATGCACCAGGGGCTGCCACCCGATGGCCCGTAGCGCTGGAAGATCAATGGGCTGGCTGGGCATGCAGCCTCCGGCGCATCGATGCTCCACTGGAGGGCTGGAGGGCAGGTGCTGGGCCGGAGCTGGGGCTGTGGCGGCGACGCCAGCGCGTCGAGCGGCCGGTCAGGCGAGCAGCGCCAGCAGCTGAGGGAGGCCCTGGGCGTTCTTCGCGAGGGCGGCGTCGGCGCCGTACTCCTTCGCGAGGCGCTCGAGCGGGGCCTGCGCGTCGGCGCTGCACAGGACCACGCGAATGCCAGCGAAGAGCGAGTTGCCCTTGATGAACCGGCTGAGCGTCTCGGCGCTGCCCGAGGGCGCGGCGACGTCGAGCAGCGCGACGTCGGGGCGCGTCTTCTTCTTCAAGATGACCTTCGTCGCGCTCTCGGCGTCACCGGCCGTGATCACCTCGTGGCCCCGGGCCTCGAGCTCGGCCTTGAGCTGGAGCCCAGCCGCGTCGCCGCCGTCGACGAGGAGCACGCGCCGCCGGGCGTGGAGCTCACCCTCGAGGGCGTCTCGAATCGTCTCGACGGCCGCCTCGAGCCCCTGGGACTTGGCGACGTAGCCGTCGGCGCCCGAGACGCGCACCTTCTCCATCAGCTCCTGCTCCGGCAGGTCTGAGTAAAGGAACAGGCGCGCGGACACCTTGCGCTGGACACGGAGGAACTCGACGACGTCGTCGCCATACATCTCGGGCATGTTCACGTCGACGAGCACCACGTCATAGGTGTTCGCATCGAGGCGCTCGTCGAGGCTCGCCAGGTCGCCCGCCGAATCGGCGACGATTCCGGCGGCAGAAAGCGCCTCGGAGATCAGCTGCACCGTCATCGGGCTGTCATCAATGACCAGAACGCGAGCCGTCATGAACCGCTCGTGTTCTAGCAGAGTTCTTGACCGGCACCTCCATGCATTTCGATACTGTCGTCCAACGCCGTGCACCCGACGCCCCTTCAACGCGCGCTCGCCGAAGCACCGGACACGGCCCGCGCCCAGGCGGCCCGCCCGGAGGAGGAGTTCTTCATCTTCACCCTGGGCCCCCTGACGATGGCGGTGACGTCGCAGCACGTCCGCGAGGTCACCCGGCTGACCCAGCCAACACCGCTGCCGCGGGCCCCCTCGTTCCTCGTCGGGGTCGTCGGCAGCCGGGGGCAGGTGCTGCCGGTCGTCGACCTGCTGCGCTTCCTGCAACAGGGCGAGGCGAAGGTGCTCGGCGGTGCCCGCATGTTCATCGGGGAGTCGAGCGGATTGATCGTCGGCTTCGTCGCCGACCAGGTGGTGGGGCTCCGGCGCATCTTCGTGGCGGACAAGCTCCCCCCGCCCGCAGGCGGCCTGGCGGCCAGCGAGTTCCTGTCGGGGCTCGTGCAGCACCGCGAGCTGGGCACGTTGAGCCTGATCGACCTGCCGAAGGTGATGCACGCCGCGCGCGCGTTGGTGGTCCGGCGATGAGCGAGCGCGCCGAGCTCGTCATCTTCGAGATCGCCGGGCGCCGGTTCGGCGCCGACATGACGCAGGTGCGCCGCATCGACCGGCTCGACGTGGCGGCCAGCGTCGGGGCTCCGCTCGGGCGCGTTCACGAGGGCCGCCGCGCCCTCGTCTTCTCGCCGGACGGCGAGCGGGAGCTGCACCTCGCCATCGACGCCGTCGCCGGCGTCCAGGCGGTGTCGAGCGACGAGCTGCGCCGGCTCCCGACCGCCGTCGGCCCGTCACCCCTCGTCATCGGCGCATGGCTCGACCGCGACGCGCCCGTCCTTCTCATCGACCTCTACGCGACTCAAACGTCCACTGCCCCCGAAGGCCACCATGCCTGACTCCAGCCCCACGCCTCCGAAGAAGCCGAAGAAGTCGCCCCCTCCCGCCGCCCCTGAGGTGCCCGCGATGGTCTCCGCCGACGGCGCGATGACGCCGCTGCTCGCGTCACTCAATGCGCTCAGCAATGGGCGCCTCGACGCGCGAGTCGACGTCGCCGCCCTCACAGGCGAGGCCGCCGAAGCCGGCCGCCTCGTCAACCTGCTGATGGACCGGGTCGAGAGCCGCGTCGCCGAGTCCGAGGTGCGAAAGGAGCGCACCCGGGTCATCGTCGAGCAGGCCATCGGCGGCCTCGATGCGCTCGTGCGGCAGGGCGAGCTGGCCGCCTTCGAGGCGCGCACCGACGACGCCGTGCTGTCGCCGCTCCTCGACGGGTTCTCGAAGGTGATCGAGACGCTGCGCACGTTCGTTCGCGAGATCAACGAGGCGGCGCTGCGGCTCTCGTCCTCTGCCAACGAGGTGCTCGCCGCGTCGACGCAGCACGAGTCGTCGTCGACCGAGCAGGCGGCCGCCATTCACGAGACGACCGCCACCATGGAGGAGCTCAAGCACGCCTCGGCGCAGATCGCCGAGAACGCCGGCGCGGTGGCGCGCGTCGCCGAGGAGACGCTCAACTCGGCCCGCTCGGGGCGCGGGGCCATTGCCGAGTTCATTCAGGCGATGCAGCAGATTCGCGCCGACGGCGTCGCGGTCAGCGAGTCGATCACCAAGCTGCTCCGACGCGTCGAGCGCATCGGCACCGTCGTCGACGTCATCGACGAGATCGCCGACCGCTCCGACCTGCTCGCCCTCAACGCGGCCCTCGAGGGCAGCCGGGCGGGAGAGGCCGGGAAGGGCTTCAGCATCGTCGCCGCCGAAATGCGGCGCCTCGCCGAGAACGTGTTGGACTCGACGAAGGAGATCAAGAACCTCATCACCGAGATCCGCGAGGCGACGGCCGCGGCCGCGACCGCCGCTGACGCCTCACGCCAGGCGACCGACGCCGGCGAGCGGCTGGGCAGCGTCGCCGCGAGCGCCGTCGAGGGCATCTTGTCGGGCGTGCAGGAGACGAGCGACGCCGCCCGCGTCATCAACCTCGCGACGCAGCAGCAACGCACCGCGACCGAGCAGGTCGTCGCGTCGATGGGCGAGATCGAAGACGTGACGCGCCAGACGACGCAGGCCTCGAAGCAGGCGACCGGCGCCGCCGCCGAGCTTACGCAGCTCGCCGGCCGCCTCTCGGAGCTGATCAAGCGGTTCAAGGCCGACTGACCCCGCGTGGATACCGAGAGCCTCAAGAGGTCGCTGCTGACGAAGTTCGTCGAGGTGACGAACGACCGCCTGCAGGCGATTCAGCTCGGGGTGCTCGAGCTCGAGCGGCCCAACGGGGCGCACGCGGCCGAGAACGTCGCGCGGGAGCTGCACACCATGAAGGGCGAGGCGCGCATGCTCGGCCTGCCCGCCGTGGGGCAGCTGGCGCACGCCTGCGAGGATCTGCTCAAGGCCTTCTCGGACAAGAAGGTCGCCGGGAAGACGGCGACGGACCTGCTCCTTCACGCCTGCGACGCGGTCGCTGACCTCCTCGAGGATACCGCCGGCGCCAAAGAGGGCACGCCGGCGTCCGCCGAGATGGCGGAGCGGCTGGCGCGGGCCGCAGGCACCCCGGTTCCGCCACTCAAACCAGTGCCCATGGCGCCGCGCAAGGCGAAGCCCGGGCCAGCCCCCGCTGCCGCGCTGCCGTCTCCCGTGACGGCGACGGGGCCTGCACCGACCGCCGCAGTGCCACCCGCCTCTCTGGCGCCGACGGCACCCGTGCCGCCTGCACCAGCGACCACCTCGCCAGAGCCGCCCCCTCAAGCCACGTCGGCCGCCCCGGTCACGTCGGCCGCCCCGGCCACGTCGGCCGCCCCAGCCACGTCGGCCGCCCCAGCCACGTCCGCCGCCCCGGCCACGTCGGCCGCCCCAGCCAAGTCGGCCGCCCCGGCCACGTTGGCCGCCCCAGCCACGTCGACGGCGCCACTCGCGTCGACGGCCCCAGTCGCGTCGACTGCGCCAGTCACGTCGACGGCCCCAGTCGCGTCGGCTGCGCCAGTCACGTCGACGGCCCCAGTCGCGTCGGCGGCCCCGACGCCGCGGCCTGCCGAAGAGCGGCCGGTGGCTGACCGCACCATTCGCGTCAACGTCGAGCTGCTCGAGACGGTGGGGTTGCTCGCCGGCGATCTCTTGGTCGAGAGCGCCCGGAGCGAGCTGCGAGGGCGCGAGCTGCAGCGTCTGTTCGAGCGCTTCGCGCGCCTGGGCGAGGGGCTGATGCGGCTGGCGGAGTCGGCCTCGTTCGACCCCGAGGGGCGCCAGCGGCTCGACCTGCTCGAGAGCGACCTGTCACTGCTGCGCGACGACGCGTTCCGTTTCGTCCGGCGCCACTCCGACGGCCTGAACACGCTCGGCAGCAACCTCACGCAGCTCGCCGACCACGTCGCCGACGCGCGCCTGGTGCCGCTCTCGACGGTCTTCGAGGCCTTCCCCCGCGCCGTGCGCGACCTGGCCAACGCGACGGGCAAGCAGGTCGAGCTGCACATCGAGAACACCAACGCGGCGGTTGACCGCTCGATGGTGGCCGACGTGCGCGACGCGCTGATTCACCTGATCCGCAACGCGATCGATCACGGCGTCGAGTCGCCCGAGCTCCGCGAGACGCTGGGCAAGCCGGCCATGGGCCTCGTGTCGCTCAGGGCCCGCGCCGACGGCGACATGCTGGCGGTCGAGATCGAAGACGATGGGCGCGGCATCGACCCGGCGCGGCTGCGCGAGGCGGCGGTGCGCAAAGGCCTGATCTCGACGGCGCAGGCGCAGGCGCTGGGCGACCGAGAGGCGGTCGAGCTCATCTTCAAGCCCGGGTTCTCGACGACCGAGAACGTCACCGACGTGTCCGGGCGCGGCGTCGGCATGGACGTCGTCAAGCGCAAGGTCGAGTCGCTGGGCGGCTCGGTGATGGTGACGAGCCGAATCGGGCGCAGCACCACGGTGTCGCTGCGCCTGCCGCAGTCGCTGGCGCTGATGCGGGTGCTGCTGGTGCGTCTGGGCGACGACGTCTACGGAATGCCGGCGGCCGACGTCGAGGCGGTGGCCCGCTTCACGCAGGCCGATCGGCTCGAGGTCTTCGGCACGCTGGCGGTCATGCACCGCGGCAAGCCCATCGCCTTCACCGCGCTGGGCCCGATGTTGGGGCTCAACGGCGGGCCGCGCTTCGACCGCCCGCCGTGCGTCGTCGTGCGCTTCGGAGACGAGCGGGCGGCGCTGGTCGTCGACGGCTTCCTCGACGAGCGTGAGGTGGCGGTGAAGCCCATCGGCGGCGACTTCCTCAAAGGGGCGCCCTTCGTCGCCGGCTCCGCGGCCCTCGAGGACGGGCGCATCGCCGTGCTGCTGCACGTGCCCGACGTCATGGCCGAGGTGCGGAAGCTGGCGCGGCCCGTCGACACCCGGGCCTCGCGGCGGCTCAAGGTGCTCCTCGTCGACGACAGCCCCATCGCGCGGGCCACCGAGTCGGCGCTCGTGCGCGCCCTGGGCCACGAGGTCGAGGAGGCGCAGGACGGCGAAGACGCGTGGGAGCGGCTGCAGCGCGGCGGGCCGTACGATCTCGTCTTGTCGGACGTGCAGATGCCGAGGCTCGACGGCTTCGCGCTCACGCGGCGCATCAAGTCGCACCCCGAGTTCTCGCGCCTGCCCGTGGTGGTGCTGTCGTCGCTCGCGGCGCCCGAAGACAAGCGGCGCGGGCTCGACGCCGGCGCAGACGCGTACCTGGTGAAGGGCGAGCTCGGCGTCGAGACCCTCGCGCTGACGGTGGACCGCCTGACGTGACGACGAAGGTCAAGGTGCTGGTGGCCGAGTCCACCCCGCTGTTGGCGCCGCGTCTTGGGCCGCTGTTCGGCCGACGGCTCGAGCGGGTCGGCGAGGCCGTCACGCCGGAGCGGCTGGTCGCGGCGATTCGGGAGCACCAGCCCGGGGTGGCGCTGCTGCGCGTCGACGGAGCGTCGCCCGCGCTCGAGCGCGCCGTCGTGGCGACGATGGCCGAGGCGCCGCTGCCGCTGCTGCTGATGGCGGGGCCCGGCGCCCCGCGGCAGGCAGCGCTCGCGCTGTTGAGCGCCGGGGCCCTCGACGTGCTACCGCTGCCCACGGTCCTCGACGAGCCGACGGTCGCGTCGCTCGAGCGGTCGGTGGTGCTGCTGTCGACGGTCGCGGTCGTCGAGCACCCGCGTGGCCGGCGGGCGCAACCGAAGGGCCCGGCGCCAGGAGCACGGCCGGAGCACCCGGTGGTCGCCATCGCGGCCTCTCTCGGTGGGCCGCGGGCCATCGGCGCCGTGCTGTCGGGCCTGCCGCGGCGCTTCGGCGCGCCGATCTGCGTCTGTCAGCACATCACGGCGGGCTTCACCGAAGACCTGACCCGCTGGCTGACGGCCGAGACGGGCCACGTCGTGAGCGAGGCCAGGGACGGCGCGGTGATGACGCCGGGCCGGGTGTACGTGGCGCCCTCCGACGTCCACCTCACCCTCACCGCCGAGGGCACCACCCGGCTCGAGTCCCGCGACCCGGTCCGGGGCTTCCGCCCGTCGTGCGACGTGCTGCTCGAGGGCGCCGCCGAGGCCTTCGGGCGAAGGGCCATCGGCGTCGTGCTGACTGGCATGGGCCACGATGGCGCCCGCGGGCTCGGCGAGATCCGCAGGCGGGGCGGGCACACCATCGCGCAGGACGAGCAGAGCAGCGTGGTGTGGGGCATGCCGGGAGAGGCGGTCGCGTTCGGCGCCGCCGAGGTCGTCTTGCCGCTCGAGCAGATCGCCGCGCAGCTCATCAAGTGGGTACCGGGGCGATGAGCGGCTCGGGCCTGACCATCGAGCGGGCGGCGCTCGAGCAGCTCGCCGCGCTGCTCCTGGAGCACGCTGGCCTGAAGATCACCCCTGACGGGTACAAGGGCCTGCGCCTGGCGCTCGAGGCCCGCATGCCGGCGCTGGGCCTGGTCGACGCGACCGACTACCTGCTGCAGCTCAAGTATGCGTCGGCCGAGGACGAGCTGCGGGCGCTGTTGCCCCTCGTCACCGTCGGCAAGACCGAGTTCTTCCGCGATCACCGCCAGTTCGAGGCCCTCGAGCGCGAGGTCTTCCCCCCGCTGCTGGCGCGCGCTCGCCGCGAGGGGCAGCCGGTGCGCGCCTGGTCGGCTGGCTGCGCGACCGGAGAAGAGGCCTATAGCATCGCGATGGTGGCGCTCGACGCCGGGGCCGGGCCGCGCGAGTTCGACTTCTGGGCGACCGACCTCAACCCGGTGGCGATCGACACCGCCGCGGCCGGGCGCTACCCGGTTCGACGCCTGCTCGGGGTGAGCGAGCCGCGGCTGGCCCGCTACTTCACGGCCTCTGACGAACACTACGAGGTCAAGCCCCAGCTGCGGCATCAGGTGCGCTTCGAGCAACAGAACCTCGCGGCGCCGCACTGGCCCCAGGTGGGCGCGCAGGCGCTCGACTTCGTCTTTTGTCGCAACGTCATCATCTACTTCGATCAGCCAGCGATCGTCCGGGTGATGGCGCGGTTCTTCGAGGCGCTGCGCCCGGGGGGCTGGCTCTTTCTGGGCTACTCCGAGACCCTCTTCCGGGTGCCGACGGGCTTCGAGATGGTCGAGGTGGGCGACGCCTTCATCTACCGGCGGCCGCTCGAGGCACGCCCCGCGGCGGCTGGCGTGCGTCGGCTCGCCACACCCGCCTCGCCCCCCGGTGTCGAGCCTTCGGCCCCCCGCTCCGCTCCGTCGAGCCCCGAGCACCGGAGCGCGCCGCCGCCGACTCCAGGGCCGCCGCCAGCGCCGGTGCCCGTGGACCCCGCCGACGGGCCGCGGCCGGGGGCCGGCTCTCCGGTCGAGCGCCTGGCCGAGGTGATTCGAGACCTCGAGGCCGGGGCCTTCCCCCGCGCGCTCCGGCTCGCCCACCGGCTCGTCGACGACGTCCCTCACGACCTGGCCGCCAGGGTGACGCTGGGCAACGTGCACGCGCTGATGGGCAACGTCGACGAGGCCCGCGAGGCCTACCAGCAGGCGCTCCAGCGCGAGCCGCTGTCCATCGAGGCGCGGCTGTACCTGGGACTCGCGGCGCTGCAGGGAGGCGAGAGCGAGGTCGCCCGCCAGGAGTTCACCCGCGCCCTCTTCCTCGAGCCGGCCCTGGCGCTGTGCCACTACCTGCTGGGGCAGGTGCAGGAGCGCCTGGGCGAGCTGGACGCGGCGCGTCGGAGCTACCGCAACGCCATGGCGCTCAAGAAGGACCCGCCGCGGCCGCTGGTGGGCCACTTCCCGGACCTGCCGGCCTCGAACGAGGCCATCGCGCAGGCGGCGCAGCTCCGCCTCGCGGCGCTCTCCGAGCGGTGACCAAGGGGCGCGCCGCATCGGCGTGCTGACCGGCCGGGGCTTTCGTGGCAGACCAGGGCCATGGCGACTTCGGCGGCGTCGAGCCCGGTGTTGAAGGCCGATTGGGTGTGGATGGACGGCGCGCTGGTGCCGTGGGGCGACGCGCAGGTGCACGTGATGACGCACGCGCTGCACTACGGGCTGGGCGTATTCGAGGGCATTCGCGCGTACAAGACGAAGGACGGCCGTATCGCGATCTTCCGGCTGCGCGAGCACATCCGCCGCTTCCTCGACTCGGCGCACATCATCATGCTCGCGATGCCGTACTCCGAGGACCAGCTCGTGCAGGCGTGCATCGACGTGCTCGCCAGGCAGGCCGACCGGTTCCCCAACGGGGCCTACCTGCGGCCGGTGGCCTTCATGGGCGACGGCGCGATGGGGTTGGGGGCCATCAACCCGACGCGCGTCGCCATCTGCGCGTGGGAGTGGGGCAGCTACCTGGGCGACAAGGGCCTCAAGGAGGGCATCCGCGCCAAGGTGTCGAGCTTCACCCGCATGCACGTCAACGTGAACATGGTGCGGGGGAAGATCTCGGGGCAGTACGTCAACTCGATCCTCGCCAAGCGCGAGGCGGTGCTGGCGGGGTACGACGAGGCGATCCTGCTCGACATCTCGGGCTTCGTGGCCGAGGCCTCGGGCGAGAACGTGTTCTGCATCGGCCGGCATGGCGCGGTGCGAACGCCTTCGCTGTCTTCGCCCATCCTCCGCGGCATCACGCGGGACACGGTGCTGGAGTTGCTGCGCGACCAGGGCCGGCAGGTCGAAGAGGTCTCGTTCACGCGCGACGCGCTCTACATCGCCGGTGAGGTGTTCTTTACCGGCACCGCCGCCGAGATCACCCCCGTGCGCGAGGTCGACAATCGCACCGTCGGCGAGGGCCGCCCGGGGCCCATCACCCAGTCGATTCAGGAGCTCTACTTCCGCGTCGTGCGCGGCCACGAGCCGAAGTACCAGCACTGGCTCACGTACGTGTAGACGCGGCGGGGTGTGCGCCCGCAGCGCGGCGCGGGTCCGGCGCGGCCCCAGACGTCGAGCGGGCGTCTCAGAAGTGCAGCACGACGCCCTCGGCGCCGGGGGTGAGGGCGAGGGGCGCCGCCGAGAGGTCGAGCACGACGCGCGTCGAGGGGCCTTGCCTGCCCACGCGCACGCGGGTGACGCGGCCGGGCGCGCGCAGAGACAGCGTGGCGCTCGCGCGCGGGGCGTGGCCGCCGAGGTCGAAGACGAGCCGGGGTGGAGCCTCGAGCGTGAAGACACGATCGACGTACGCGCCAGCGCGCAGCACCGGCCGGACCTCGAGTTCGTTGCCATCACCACGCCACTGCAGCGCGCGCGCCGCGCCCGACGGCAGCGTGACGCGCCCAAGGGGGGCGGACGCCACCGACGGACCCGGGCGCCGCGGGGCGAGGGGCGGCGCGGCAGTCAGCGTCGTCGTCGGGCGGGGTTCCGCGAGCGCAGGCGGCGGGGGCGCCTCCACGTTCGCTCCCGGAGCTGCCGCGACGCCGGCAGCCGACGAGGCGGCGGCCCCGGTCGCGGGCCCTGACAGCGCGGGCGGAGCGGCAGCCAGTGCCCGCTCGGCGGCAGGCGTCAGTGGGGCCAGCTCGTCGTCACGGACGCCCTGCGCATCGCGAACCGCCTCGGCACGGCGGACCGGCTCGGCGCCTGGGAGGGCGTCGACGTCGCGAACCGCCCCGACGTCCTGCGCGGCCTCGACACCGCGCACGCCCTGCGCGTCGTGAACCGCATGGATGTCGTGCGTGGAGTCGATGGCGCGCGCCCCCACGAGGTCAAGAGGGGCCTCGGCGTCACCCTGATTCGGCCGCGGTGCCGGTGGCTCGATGGAGGCCGATGGGCTCGCGCCCCCCTCGGTGGCGTGCAGCGCCCGGAGCGGGCCAGCCCCTGCGAAGACCAGCACCGCGGCGGCGAGCGTCGTGATGAGCCCGGCCGCGACGAGCGCCAGCCGCCTCAGCGGGCGCACCGGCGGCGGCGCTCCCCTGAGCGGCGTGCCCGTATCGAGCGTTTCGACGAGGTAGTCCACCAGGGCCTTCGAGCGGGGGTGCAGGGCCTCGGTGAAGCGAATGCCGACCCCCTGGTACCGGCCCTCGTGCGCCGACTGCTGGTGACGGCACCACCGCACCTCGCCCTGCATGAAGGGCAGCACACGGCCCTGCGCCTCGAGGGCGATGGCGACGCGGGCGCCGCGCTCGAGCGGCTGAGGCATGCGCACGAAGAGTCCGTCTCGGGAGAGGTTGGCGGCGAGCGTGCGGAAGGCGCGCGGCGCGCCGTCCACCGTCGTCACCCGCACCGGGTGCCTGAAGCGCACGCGGCGGGGCCTGACGGTGGCGTCGTCGTCTCCGCCGCCCATCGGCAGCGGCGCGGTGACCGCGAGGGCCCGTGGGGTGCTGGGAGACGTCTCGAGGGGCATGATCGGCTCCACGCGCGCGAGTGTGCGGCAGCCCGGGCCCGCGGCAAGTTTCTGCGCCCACGCGGGACGCCCGCTTCAGGGCCCACCCCACCGGCCGCCCCTCAACGCGCTCCACGCCCGCGCGGATGCCCATGGGTTCACCTCGGTGTTTTCTCGCGGTACGACACCGTGGTGCGTTTCTTCCACGTTCGCCGTGACGCGCTCGCTGCGGCGGCGTTCGACGCCCTGCGCGGCGCGCTCCTCGACTCGGCGTTCGTCTCGGCCAGCACCCTCAACGGGCCCTTCCGCGCGAGCCGTGGCTTCGGCGTGACCTTCACCGAGGCCGGGCGGCGCCAGCTCACCGACCGCTTCCCAGCGCTCGCGCCGTGGCTCGACCAGGCGCTCGGCCTTCCGGCGATGCAGGCCCTGACGCCATGGTGGCGGCGCACGCCGGGGCCGCTCCCCAACGCCTGGTACCTCAACCTGCTGGTGGTGGGCCCGGGGGCCGAGGTGGCGCGTCACGTCGACGGCACCCTGATGAAGCCCGCCGGCGTCACCGGGCACCCACCGGCCTGCGTCTCGGTGCTCTACCTCGAGGTGCCGGCGGCCCGCGGCGGCGAGCTGGCGCTGTGGAGCGGCGCGCTGCCGGTAGGACTCCTCGCGCCCCGCCCCGGGCAGGTGGTGCATTTCCGCGGTGACCTCGCGCACGCGGTGCGACCCTTCGAAGGGGCCCCGGGCGCGCGGCGCGCCTCGCTGGTGCTCGAGCAGTACCACTTCGCGCCAGAGCCCCTGGCCCGCCTGCCCGACTTCAAGCTCGACACGAAGGCCGGCTTCGGCGCCTTCCTCGACGATCACGCCCGGCGGCCCCCGGCGGCCTTCGACGTCGAGCCCTGAGCGGCAAGCCGGCAGTCCTCCGGTGAAAGCGGGCGAGGGCGTGGTTACGCTCCGCCCCATGCGCTTCAAGGGAACCGAGTCGTACCTCACCGGCGAGAGCCTGCGCTCCGCCGTCGACTGTGCCGTCGCGCTCCAGCGTCCGCTGCTGGTGAAGGGCGAGCCCGGTACCGGCAAGACGCTGCTCGCCGAGGCCATCGCGGCGGCGACCGGCCTGCAGCTCCTCACCTGGAACGTCAAGTCGACGACGAAGGCGCAAGAGGGCCTCTACGTCTACGACGCCGTGCAGCGCCTGCACGACAGCCGCTTCAACGACAAGGACGTGCGGGACATTCGCCAGTACCTGCGCAAGGGGCCACTGGGCGAGGCCTTCGCCGCGCCCGAGCGCCGGGTGCTGCTCATCGACGAGATCGACAAGGCCGACCTCGAGTTCCCGAACGACCTGCTGCACGAGCTCGATCGCATGCGCTTCCGCGTCATCGAGACCGACGAAGAGATCGTCGCCCGGCACCGCCCCATCGTCGTCATCACCTCGAACAACGAGAAGGACCTGCCCGACGCCTTCCTGCGGCGGTGCGTCTTCCACTTCATCGAGTTCCCCGAACGCGACCTGATGCAGCGCATCGTCGACGTACACCACCCGGAGCTCGGCGACGCCCTGGTGGACCAGGCGCTGGCCGTCTTCTACGAGCTGCGGGCCTTCGCCCGGCTGCGCAAGCGACCCTCGACGAGCGAGCTCATCGACTGGCTGGCGGCGCTGAAGGCGGCCGGCGTCACGAGCGTGAAGCTCGACGCCCAGCTGCCCTTCATCGGCGCGCTGCTCAAGCGCGAGCAGGACCTGCTGGCCTTCGCCGACCAGTTCGGTGGGCGCGCTCCGAAGCGGGCCTGACGCCGTGTTCGTCCCCTTTCTCTACGAGCTGCGGAGCCGGAAGGTGCCGGTGGGCGCCACCGAGGCCGTCGCGTTGGCGCGGGCGCTGGTGGCGGGGCTGCACGACAGCTCGCTCGAGGGCTTCTACTTCGTCGCCCGGGCGCTGCTGGTGCATGACGAGAAGCACCTCGACGCCTTCGACCAGGCCTTCGCCAAGCACTTTCACGGCGTCGAGGCGAAGGCCCTCGAACTGACCGAGCAGTTGCTCGAGTGGGTGCGCGAGGCGAAGCAGCCCGACCGCCGGCTGACACCCGAGGAGAAGGCCCTGCTCGAGCAGCTCGACCTCGCGGCGCTCGAGCAGCTGTTCCAGGAGCGCCTGCGGACGCAGAAGGAGCGACACGACCGCGGCAACACCTGGGTCGGCACCGCGGGCACTTCGCCGTTCGGCAACACCGGGAAGACCGACCGCCCCGGCTTCCGCGTCGGAGACGCTGCCGGCCAGAAGAGCGCGGTGCGCGTGGCCGGCGAGCGCGCCTTCAAGGAGTACCGAGACGACCTGGTGCTCGACGTGCGGCAGATGCAGGTGGCGCTGCGGAAGCTGCGCGCCTTCGCCCGCGAGGGCGCCGAGGACGAGCTCGACCTCGACGGCACGGTACGTGAGACGGCGCGGAACCTCGGCGACCTCGAGGTCGTGCTGCGGCCCCCCCGCACCTCGAACACCCGTGTCATCCTGCTGATGGACGTGGGCGGCTCGATGGACCCGTTCACCGCGCTGGTGTCGCGGCTGTTCACCGCGGCGAAGAAGGCGACGCACTTCAAGGAGCTGCGGACCTACTACTTCCACAACTGCGTCTACGGGCGCGTCTACCAGCACGCGAGCTTCCGGGATCCGGTGCCCCTCACGCAGCTCTTCGCGGAGACCGACCGGCGCTACAAGCTGATCGTCGTCGGCGACGCCCTCATGGCGCCGTGGGAGCTGATGAGCGTCTCGGGCTGGAGCGACGACGAGGGGCTCGAGGGCATGGTGCACCTGATGCGGCTGCGGGAGCACTACCCGGCGAGCTGCTGGCTCAACCCCGAGCCCCCCAGCGCCTGGTGGCAGAGCACCATCGACGTCATCCGCAAGGTGTTTCCGATGTACCCTCTGACGCTCGAGGGCCTCGGAGACGCGGTCGGCCAGCTGACGAAGACGAGGTGAGCCGTGGCGAAGGACACGAAGGATCTGCGCGACTGGCTGCCGACGATCGCCTTCTTCGGCGGGCTCGAAGACGCCACACTGACGCGCGTCATCGGCATGCTGGGCGAGCACCACTTCGAGCGGGGCGCCGAGGTCTGCAAGCAGGGCGACGCCGGGCGCGCGATGTTCATCGTTCGCGCCGGCGAGGTGCTCGTCTGCCGCGACGACGAGGCCGGGGTGCGGCGCAAGTTCGTGCGCATGGGCGCGGGGGAGTTCTTCGGCGAGATGACGCTCATCGACGTGCAGAAGCGGAGCGCCACCGTCATCGTCGAGAAGCCGTCGGTGCTCTACTCGCTCGGCAACCGAGACCTCTACCGGCTCTTCCAGGAGGACACGCAGGGCTACGTGATGATCCTCCAGAACCTCTGCCGTGAGCTGTCGCGCCGGCTGCGCGTCACCAACCAGCGCCTCCAGGCAATGGCGAGCGAGGTGGACGAAGAGGACGACCGCACGCTCATCCGCCCGGCCATCAAGCGCTGAGCCGCACCCGCACCTTCACCTGGGGTTTGATCTTCAGCGTGCCCAGCATCGCGGAGTACGGCGTGATGCCGAAGTCGCGCTGGTCGAGCGTGAACTCGGCGACGCGGGCCAAGCCTTCGACGCGCACGGCGGCGCCCACCCGCCGGGCCACGCCGTGGAGCGTGAGCGTGCCCTCGACGCTCGCCTCAGAGAGCGCCGTGCTCTCGAAGCGGGCCTCGGGGTAGCGGCGGGCCTCGAGCACGTCGGCGACGACGTTCTTCTCGATCTCGGCCTTCATTGGCGAGAGCAGCACACCCGACGAGGCGCCGTCCTTCATGGCGGTGACGACCTTCAGCGAGCTGGTGTCGAAGGTGGCGACGAGGCGCTGGGGTTCGACGTCGACGGCGCAGCGGGTGACCTCGAGCTCGAGGTCGTGCGCGACGGCCGAGAGGAGGCCCTCCTTGAAGGTATAGACCCGCACCTGCACCTTCGACGCCTCAAGCCGTGCCATGGGTCGCTCCGGGGCAGCTCGGTGGGGGGGCCGCCTGAGGGCGCGGTGAGGTACGTCGCCGGCGCGTGACGACGAACAGCGCAAAGGCGCTGAGGCCGAGGCCTCCCGGGCCGAGCCGACAGCCGCCCCCCTGCAGGGCGAGCACCGGGGACGGCGGCGGACTGTTTCCACCCTCACCACCGCCAGCGCCGCCACCGCCACCGCCAGCGCCGCCACCGCCACCGCCAGCGCCGCCACCGCCAGTGCCACCACCGCCAGCGCCGCCACCGCCAGTGCCACCACCGCCCGTGCCGCCACCGCCCGCGCCACCGTCGACTTCGACGCCGGACCCGCCATCGAGGACAAACCCGAGCAGGCGCCGGAAGAGCTCGTTGCGCGTGGCGCGGTTGGTGACGCCCTCGAGCGGAAAGCCGAAGAGGGCCGAACGGCCGGCGATGCCCGAGGCCGCCGGCGCCCCCGTGGCGTACTCGGCGAGCAGCTGGCCAGAGCCAACGGGCGCGACGACGTCGAGCGAGCCGCCGTCCGGACCGCCGACGTCGTACGAGCCGAAGGTGCCGTCGTCCATCGACCACCCGAGGCCCTGGAGCGGGCCACGGCCGGTGAGATCGCGCGCCCCCTGCCCGCTCCCGACCGTGGCGCTACCGACGTCAGTGAAGAGGCCCAGCTCCGCGGCGGCCTCACCGCTGAACAGCACCCGCGTGCCCGCGGCGAGGGCGGCGCGGAGCGCGCTCTGGGTGGCCGCGCTGGGCGCCGCGCCCCTGGCCTTTCCTCGCCCGGCGATGAAGCTCACCGCGGCGAAGTCCGCGGGTGTGACGAGCCCGGCCTCGACGGCCTCGTCGCTCGCGCTGTCGAAGCCGAGGCCGGCGAGGTCGATTGCCTCTCCATGCACGCGCACCGTGGAGCCGTCGTTGATGCGCCGCGGGGCCACGCGCACGACGGTGCCGAGGGCGAAGCGCGACGGAAACGCCTCGAGCTGAGCTTGTGCGGCCTCGAAGCGGTCGAACCCGTTGACGACCAGCACCCGCGGAGCCCCTGCCTTCGCGCCCACCACCACCGAGGGGAAGCTCTCTCCGCCGCCGTTGACGCCGGTGACGCGGAAGTACCTGGCGCGCCCGGCCGGCAGCGCCACCTCGAGCGAGGTGGTCGTGGTCTCGAGGCCGTCGTCCCAGGCGAGGCCGTCGTCGCTCGAGTACACGCGGTACCGGATCGCCGCCTGCCCCCCGACCCCCTGGGCGTCGACCCCCGAGGGGCTCCAGCGCACCTCGGCGAGGCCGTTCGCTAGCGCGCGCGCGCGCACGGCCGTCGGCGCCTCGGGCGGGAGCTGCGGCGTCACCGAGTCGACGCTGGCGAAGTAGCGGATGATACCCTGGGTGATGGCCCGTGCGGCGACGTAGCGGAACTGGGGCTCCTTGAGCCGGTTGGCGTCGAGCGCGTTGTCGTGGAAGGCCACCTCGAGCAGCACCGCCGGCATCTCGGCGTTGTTCGTCGGGTTGAGCTCGCCGAAGTTGGCGCACAGCGTGCCGTAGTCGCGCCAGGAGGGCTCGTTCCAGCCGGCATCCTGCCGCAGGTCGTTCACCAACTCGGCGCGCATGAGGTCACCCAGCTCGCGGCTGCCAGAGACGCCCGCGTACTCGGTGGCCAGCGAGCAGTTGCCCACCGAGTCGGTCCCGTAGACGTAGGTCTGGGTGCCGCGCGCCATCGAGTTTGCGGCGTTGGTGTGCCACGCGACGTAGACGGCGGGCTCTCCGGCCTCGCGGACCCACGCGGCAAAGCGGGGCCGTGCGCTGATGTCGTTGTTCCGGTCGCTCGAGGCGCCGTTGCCGAGCGGCGCGTAGACCGACTCTGGCGCCCCCGCCCACTGTGCCTGGTACCGGGCAGACTCCTCAAAGCGCGGGCGGCCGCTGCTCCCGCCGCCGCGGTCGACCAGCCCGACCCCGCCGCCGAACTTCACCGCGTCGAGCGACAGGTTGGCGACGGGCCGCGCGTCGGTGGAGTCGTTGCGCGCCACCACCTGCGCAGCGCCGCCCGCGCGGAAGAAGAAGGTGCCCAGCGTCACCCAGGTGCCGCCATGGCGCTGCTGGTTGACCCGAAACGACGTCTCACCGCCGGCGTGGCGCACGAGGAAGTGCGCGTCGGTCACCCGCGCCGAGAAGGCCGTGTACGCGAGCGAGACCTCGTAGAAGCCATCGCGTGGGAGCTGCGCGGTCCACGTCGCGCTCGCCGTCGCGGTCGGGGCCGCCGTCATCAACCGGTTCGTCCCCGCCGAGAAGGGGTTGACGTCGCCGGCCATGGGCAGCGTGGGGCGGCCCCACCCCATGAGCGACGAGGTGGAGAAGGCCGTGGCGGGGCCGGTCTCAGCGTAGCCAGCCTCTCCGTCATCGACGAGCACGAGGTCGGGGTTGGGGTCGCTCTCGCGCACGGTGAAGACGCGGGCGCCGGCGTTCTGCAGCATCGGCACCAGCCACTGGTGCACCGTCTCGGTCGAGACGAGATCTTCGACGACCTCGTTGGTGTTGCCGCGCTGGGTGCGCCAGAAGAACGTGCCGGCGATGTTGGTCCAGGTGAAGCCGTGGCCAGCCGAGAGGTAGACGCTCTTGCCCGACAGCGCGCCGGCGTTGGTGAAGCGCCCCGCCGGAACGCCCGAGATGTAGGGCACGCGGTTCGTCTCGCGGCGCACGATGGGCGGCTCGTCGGCTCGCCAGGGCACCTCGAAGGGCTTCGACGGTACGGGCGCCACCGTCGGCAGGCCCTCGCCCTCGAGGCCGCAGTCGGTCCAGAAGCCGTCGGCCGAGAGGGCCGGCTGGGCGAGCACGAGGGTGAGCGCGAGCGGCAGCATCGCGGGGCGTCTAGCGCACCAACGAAACAAAAGACCACGCCCCGGCCCGGCTGCCGCCGTCGGGGCGTCATGCACGAGGCGGCCCCACTGCGGGGCCTGGCCGAGGCGACCCCGGGCGGAGGGACTTTGGGGGCCCCCCGCCCGAGCGCCTCGACCTACTTCGTCGCGGCGAGCTGGAGCGTCGGCAAACCGCCCTGGCCCATCACGACGTGCACCTGCCCCACCTTGCCAGCGAGCTCGGCGTAGGCCTCGAGCTCCTTCAACTTGAGCAGCAGCGGGTTGTCGGCGAGCAGCTTCGCGGTCTGGGCCAGCGAGCGGGTGGCGTTCGTCTCCTCGCGGCGGAGGATGACGTTAGCCTCGGCCTGCTTCTGGGCCTCGATGACCTTGTTGAGCAGCTCCTTCATGTCGCCCGGCAGCACCACGTCCTTGACGCCGAGCTCGATGAGCTCGAGCCCGACCGCCTCGGCCCGGGCCCTCACCGCCGGCGCCATCTCCTGCGCCAGCTCGTCGCGCGCCAGCAGCAGCTCGTCGAGCGTCTTGATGGTGATCGCGTCACGGGCCGCGAGCTGCATCGCCAGGTACACCACGTCGTCCGGGGCGCGGGCGACGAGGGCGAGGCGACGCGGGTCCGCCACGCGGAACGAGGCCGAGACGTTGAGCCGCAGCGTGACGCGGTCCTTCGTCATGACCTCCTGCCCCGTGACGTGCAGCTGGCGCTCCTTGAGCTCGATGGTGGTGAACTGCACCGTGCGGCGGGTCGACCACGCCGCGGCGCGCCCCGGCGGGAGCACCTGGTCGAGCGCCCCATCGACCCAGCGGAGGGCCACCGAGCCGGCCGGCACCAGCACCTCGACGTAGTCTCGGCCCTTCGCCAGCGCCGCGACGTCGGGCGGCAGCGGCGCCGCCTCGACCCCCGAGGTATCGAAGACCTCGACCGTCACCAGCTCCTGCACGGCGGCGGTCCTCCGGTCGATGAGGCGCTCCACGGTCCACACCTGGTGCACGCCGGCGCCCAACCAGTGCACGGGCCTCCCGCGCCTGCGGACGAGCGCACGCTCGTGATCAGCCAGCGTCAGCACGGTGAGGTCGCCCTGCGGCACGAGCGCCAGGCGCCGCTCGTCGAGCTCGGCGAGCAGCCCCGAGACGTTCAGCGTCTCGACCTTCACGCGGCTGAACGGCGCGAAGACGCGGTGCACGCCCGGCGTGAGGTACCGCTGCGGGACGCCGTCGATGACGACGAAGGCGCGTTCGGTGAGGTTGATCTCGATCTTCATTGGAGCCTCCTGGCAGACCCGGGCAGAGCCCCGGGCCTGCACACTCACGTCGAGCCTTGCGGTGCCTGACCGAGCGGGCCGTGAACCCGGCATGACGCGAACCGCCCTCGGCGCCGGTCGAGGACTTGCGCGGGCGGCCGTGCGGCATGGCACCGCGCCTCGGCCGATGACGACGCAGCGGCGCAAAGCACGCATCCCTGAGGTTCCCGTGGTGTCGGCGCGCGCAGGAGGACAGCGTCCAGACGTGCCGCCAACGCCGGGCGCGCCAGTGAAGCGCGGCCGGCGACGACGCAGCGAAGCAAGGCACGCCTCCATGAAGGACCCGTGGCGCTGGCGCGGGCGAACGGGCGCGCCCGTGAAGCGCGGCTGGCGGCTCGCTCACGGGGCTCGCGCCGTCGCTCGACGGCGCCGGCATCGAGTGCTCCGCCGACGCGCCCCTCAGCGAGGCAACAGGCGCTCGAGTGCTGGCTGCATCGCACGGAAGGCCTGGCCGCGGTGCGAGAGCCCCGACTTCTGCTCGTGCGTCAGCTCCGCCAGCGTGTGGCCCGACGGGAGGACGAAGATGGGGTCGTACCCGAAGCCGTGCTCGCCCCGCGGGGTGACGCCGATGCGGCCCTCGCAGGTCCCCCTGCGAAACACCGTCGCGCCCGCGGGGCTGGCGAGGCAGAGCGCGCAGACGAAGCGCGCCGAGCGGGCCTCGGCCGGAACCCCCTCGAGCTCAGAGAGGAGCTTCGCGATGCGCTCCGCGTCGGTCGGAGCGTAGCGGGCCGACCAGACGCCGGGCCGCCCCCCGAGCGCGTCGACCTCGAGCCCCGAGTCGTCCGCCAGCGCCCAGCGCCCGGTCGCCGCGGCCACCGCCACGGCCTTGAGCGCGGCGTTGCCCTCGAAGGTGTCGGCGGTCTCGGCGATCTCTCCGAGCGAGGGGAAGTCCTTCAGCGAGCGCACCGACAGGCGCGCCCCGACGAGCCCCTCGAGTTCGACCAGCTTGCCCCGGTTCGTGGTGGCGAAGACGAGCTCGTTCATCCCAGGACGTGCTTCTGCAACTCGACGAGCTTGGTGATGGCCGCGGTGCCGGCGTCGAGCATCGCGTCGAGCTTCGCGCGGTCGAAGGTGCCGTGCTCGGCGGTCCCCTGCACCTCGACGAGGCGCCCTCCCTCGAGGCCAACGAGGTTCAGGTCGACCTCGGCGCTGCTGTCTTCGTCGTAGTCGAGGTCGACCGCCACCTGCCCCTTCACCACCCCGACGCTGATGGCGGCGACCGGCGTCAGCACCGGCAGCTTCGACAGCTTGCCCTTCGCCTGGACCTTCTTGAGGGCGAGCGCCAGCGCGACGAAGGCGCCGGTGATCGACGCGGTGCGGGTGCCGCCGTCGGCCTGGATGACGTCGCAGTCGAGGGTGAAGGTGCGCACGCCGACGGCCTTGAGGTCGACGCAGGCGCGCAGCGAGCGCCCGATGAGGCGCTGGATCTCGAGGGTGCGGCCGCCCTGCTTGCCCCGGGCCGCCTCGCGGGCGCTGCGCTCGTGGGTCGACCGCGGCAGCATGCCGTACTCGGCCGTCACCCAGCCGGCGCCGGTGCCAAAGACGTGCGGCGGCACCTTCTCGTCGACGGAGCACGTCACCAGCACCTTCGTGTCACCGAACTCCACCTGGCACGAGCCCTCGGCGTGCTTGTTGACGTGCGGCGTGAGGACAATGGGGCGGGTCTCGAGGAAGCCACGGTTGAAGGAGCGCATGGACACCGCCTTACACCGAAAGCCCCTCGCGCCAGCAGCGTTCAGCCGCGCAGGACGACGACGGCCGCGAGCCGCAGGAACGCCGCCAGCGCGGAGACACCGACGGCCGCGGCGAGCGCGATGGCCACCGCCGCCGCGACGGCGAGCGCGCCGAAGCGCCCGGCAGACTGCCGGCGATGCCGAAGACGACCACCGGCACGAGGGCCGCCGTCGCCGCGGCGTTCTTCTCGGCGGCCTCGCGCAGCGCGTCGAATCGCGGCCGGTCGGCGCCGGCACAGGAAAAACAGGTGGACGTGCCGCAGCGGGTGCTGGCCCCGGCGCGACGCGCGCGACTGACGGCTGGAGCCTTGCGCCCTCGGGCATGACGACCTCGCTCACCGGCGAGCGTGCCCTGCGCGTGCGCACCACCCGCAGCGGCCCCGCAACGGGCCCCCCCCCTCACCGACCTGCGAGCGCTGCAGCTCGTACATCGGCGCCTTCGACGGCGGCGCCACCACGACGAGCTTCCCCGCCGGCAGCGCCACGCGGAACTCGACGCGCCGCCCCGAGAACGACCAGCCCTGCGCCATGCGCGCTCGCTCGTCACTTCGCCGCCGGCGCCCCGCCCTCGACCTGCTTGCGCAGCTCGCGCGCCGACACCTGCCCCAGGAACTTGACCACGCCGCGCGCGATGCCGTCGGCGAGCTGCTGCTGGTACTTCGCGTCGGCCAGGCGCTCGCCCTCGCGGGGGTGCGAGACGAAGCCCACCTCGACCAGCACCGCCGGGGCCTCGAGCCCCATCAGCACGTAGAACGGCGCCTGCTGCACCCCCCGGTCCTGGGCGCCCGTCACCCCGATGAGCGCCTCGTGCACCGCGTAGGCGAGCCGCGACGAGTCGTGGTGCGTCTCGGCCTTCTGCAGGTCGGCCAGGATGAAGGCCAGCGTGTCGCCCGACGGCCCCTTCGCCTGCCGGCGCCCCTCGGCGTTCTCCCGCGCTGCGACCGACTTCGCGTCCTCTCCGCTCGCCGCGGCCGACAGGAAGTACGTCTCGATGCCCTCGTTGAGCCGCCGCTGCGTCGCCGTCGGCATCGAGTTGGCGTGAATCGAGATGAACAGGTCGGGCTTGCGCCGGTTCGCCAGGGCGACCCGCTCGTCGAGGTGCAGCCGCGCGTCGCCGTCACGCGTGAGCACCACCGTCGCGCCGAGCTGCGCCTCGAGCTGCGCCTTCACCTTCTTCGCCAGCGTCAGCGCGAGGTGCTTCTCGACCAGCCCGCTCACCGACTTCGCGCCCTCCTGCGCGCCGCCGTGCCCGGGGTCGATGACCACCACCGGCTGCGCCAACGCCACCACTGCCATCAGCGAGAGCCACACCATCAAAGCCTATGAGCATCGACGGACCACCTCCAGCCGACGCACTGCTCCCCAGGCCCCCAAGCCGTTGACCTCACAGGCCCATCACGTTACCTACTGGTGCTGATTTCTGAGTTGATTTACAGATTGACCCCTTTCGCTGCCGACCCGCCCATGGCCCGTAAATCAGCAACTACACCCGGAGGTTGACGGCCCATGACACAGCACGTCGTCATTGTTGGCGGTGGTTTTGGCGGTCTGACCGCGGCCCGGCGGCTGGCCCACGAGCGGGACCTGCGCGTCACGCTCATCGACCGGCAGAACTACCACCTGTTCCAGCCGCTGCTGTACCAGGTGGCGACGGCGGCGCTCTCGCCGAGCGACATCGCGACGCCCATTCGGCACCTCGTCGCGGGGCGACCGAACGTCGAGGTGCGCATGGGCGAGGTGACGTCGGTCGACCTGGCGGGCAAGCGGGTGCTGATGGCCGACGGCGAGGTGCCATACGACGCGCTGGTGCTGGCGGCGGGCGTGCGCCACTCGTACTTCGGCAAGCCGCAGTGGGAGGGCGACGCGCCCGGGCTCAAGACACTCGACGACGCGCTCGAGATTCGCCGGCGGGTGCTGCTCGCCTTCGAGAACGCCGAGCGCGAGACCGACCCCGAGAAGCAGTCGGCCGACCTGACCTTCGTGGTGGTGGGCGCCGGCCCGACGGGCGTCGAGCTCGCCGGCGCCATCAGCGAGCTGGCCCGCTACACGGTGGCCGACGAGTTCCGCAAGTACAACCCCCGCACGGCGCGCATCATCCTCCTCGAGGCCGGCGACCGGGTGCTGTCGGCGTTCGACAAGGACCTGTCGCAGAAGGCGCTCGAGTCGCTGCGGGAGCTGCACGTCGACGTTCGCCTCAACACGCGCGTCGTCGAGG
>JADCJJ010000186.1 GCA_020247085.1 Myxococcaceae bacterium
ACGCTCTGCAATGGGGTCAGCGTCGACCGACAGGTCAGTGGTCGAACAGTCCCGGAGTTCTGCACCTATGCAAACTCCGAGGGGCCGGCCGTAAAAGATTCTCGAATGGTTGGTGGCGGAGGCTGGACCCCTGCGGCGGACTGCGAGGGCCGGTGCTTCGAGTGTGAGTCGACCAACACCTCCGTCAACCAGACAACTGGACTTCCACGCTCGTGCTCCTTGCTCCGCCCTGTTCCGGGCGGCGGCATCTGCGTAGCAGACAGTGTCGCACGGGCGGTTCAACAGGCTGAGGCGCAGGCCCGGGCGTACGCCTCGGGAATGGGAGCCAACCCCCACAAGCCCTCTTCAACGCGGTGCGGTCCGGTGAATGACCGGGGACTTCGTCAGTGCGTCACCTGCGACAACGGCGTCTGCAAGGACACGGTGGCGCTCGACTGGATTTCGCCGACGCAAGAGGACAACTCACGCTTCATCTGCGGCGGGAACGTTTGCCCGCCGGGTGCGGTCGAGACGGTCTTCACGTCGCCGGGGGCGCCAACGACCGTTCTCATCGGGCCGCTTCAGCAACCTCAGAACCCCAACGCGCGGTCGCCAGTGGCTTCTCCTGGGGCGCCTACTCCGCATGCCGAGGGTCCTGCGGGCAACCCGCCGGCGGCACCCAACACCCCCAACCCGAAGGCAAAGCCCGAAACCGGAGGCGCGAATTCGGGCAACCCCACTGACTCGAACTCTCAGAACCCGTCGCAGACCGTTCAGAACCCAGGCACGCAGCACGTGAGTGGCGACCCGGTCGCGATGATGTCTGGAAGCCTCGAGGTGGCGCACGCCGACCTCTCGTTCAGCGGCCCGGTGCGGCCGCTCGAGTTCCGCCGCCTGTACTCGAGCCAGGGGAACGACCGCAGCGAGCTCGGCAGCAACTGGACGCACAACTGGGACGTTCGTCTCATCCCGCTCCGGCAGGAAAACCTGCCGCCCGGCATCGACCCCTACTGCGAGGGCACACCCGAAGACGTCACCTGCGTGTACCTGCGCGCGGGCCACTCCTCGACGCTCTACATGCGCGATGGCCGCGACTTCTTGTTCAAGCCGCAGGCGGGTTCGTTCGCGACCATTCTCAAGGTCGATACCGGCTGGCTCCTCCGCGGCCACGACGGGCACGTGCAGCGTTTTGACGCCGACGGGTACCTCACGCACGACGTTGACCGCTTCGGGAACGGGTTCGAGCTCGAGTACGAGCTCAACGCGTGGGGTCGGCTCGACAAAGCCCTCTGCCCCAATGCCATTCTGCGATTCAACCCCACCAATGGCACGTGGGCTGACGCCATCGGTCCGACGGGGCAGTACGCCGCCAGCTCGCTCACCTGTGGGCTGCTCGCGGGCCTCGTCGGTCGCACCAAGCCGCTGCTGAAGAGCACCACCACACCCTTCGACGCGACCCGTGACGCGATTCTCCCGGCGAACCCTTCGGCCGAGTTGCAGAACGCACGCGCGCTTCTGATCGCGAGCCAGCAAGGCGGGGTGGGCAACGCGTCGGTCTGGGGACAGCGCATCAAGCGCGTGAGCCGCGTGCGCGAGCTGAGCGACACCACGAACGGCCGCTCGCTCGTCTTCAGCTACTGGCCCGACACCGACACGACTGTGGTGGCTGGAAGTACCGTCATCCGCCGCGCCGGGCTGCTCCGCGAGGTGAGCGGACCAGCGGGTGGCACCGTCTCGTTCTCCTACGAAGCGGCGCCAGTGCCAGACCGACTCTTCGAAGTGATGCTGAAAACCGTCAACCGTACCGACTCGGGAACGATGCCTGCCGGCGTCGTCGCTGGTCCGGCTCGAAGCTACACCTTCACCTACGCTGGAGCCGCCCTCACGCAGGTTCAGCTCGACGACCTGTACCGTCGCTACCGCGGGTACTTCAGCGCCACGACGAACTGCACCTTCGTCACCTTTGACCCCTGTGGAAACCCGCTGGTCCCACTCTTCCAGCGAATGACCGACGAGGAGATCGACCGCCGCGTCGATGCTCTCCGCTCCGATGTCGCCGACAACATCCTCCGGATCGATGCGCCGAATGAAATCGTCGAGACCCAATACGACACGAGCCCCATGTCGCGAACGTTCGACCGCGTGACGGCGCAGCGCTGGGGCAGCTCGTCCGTGACGCCATCGCCAGGCGGACCTCCGTGGACCACCACGCTACCGCAGGCGAACTTCGCCTACATCGATGAAGGGCCCGACGGCAGCGACTTCTTCCTCGAGCCCGAGATCGCTGGCCGCTACGGCTATGAGGCCGTGCCGGCATCGAACGTCGCGGACTCGCAGTTCATGGGGCTGCTGCTTCCTCCCGATTCGACCGGGACGCCCCAAGGGCCGGCCGGCATGATGACCGGCGGAACGCAGGTCGGCGGAACGCTGCCGAATGGGCAGAATGTCAAGCCCTGCACACCGGGCAACGAGAAGAACCTGCGCACGACGCTGCCCGGGTACCGGCGGTCGTACACGTACTACCCGCTCGACCTCGCGCCGGAGCCGCCGTCGGGCCCCCTGACCGACGGGCTGCACACCGCCGGCGTCGACCTCGACATGACGCTTCGTCGCTCCCGGCTCTCCTGCACGCAGCTCGCAGAAGCCCAGATGTGGGACGCCGAGCACAACGACCTCACCACACGCTTCGTGGCCTACGACGCGGCCACGAAGAAGTTCACGCCGCGGAGCTTCATCGGGCGCCGGCCCGAGATGAACCTCAACGCCAACCGAATCTGCGCCTGGACTCGCTACACCGACCGCGTCGGTTCGGTGCACGTCTACGGTTACAACTACCATGGACGCCCACTCGTGGCGGCGACGAAGGTGGGTTCGACGTGGCGCTTCGCCGAGACCCTCTACAACGCCGACGGAAACGTCATCTCGCAGCGTCGCGTCCTGCCACAGGGAACGCCGTGGGCGTTCGCGCAGGGTGACACCCGCTACGGGTACGTCGAGGGCAAGCTGGTGGGTACCAACTTCCAGGAGCCGGCTCCCTGGTACTGGGCGCAGCGCGCCAACATGCGCACCATTCTCGAGCGGCCACGTGGGGGCTCGGTCACCGACGAAGTGCCTGGCAGCGTGACCCCCGAGACGACGGTCGGCCGCTTCACCTCGCTCACCTACGAGCCGCTGTTCAGTCAGGTGTCGAGGGTCGAGAGCGGCTCGGTCACGTCGACCCAGCGGCGCACGCATCGAACGACCGAGGTGCTCTACGACTACCAAGAATGCAAGACGACCGATTGTCTTCCCAACACAGATAATCATCTGGGCCTCCTGTTGGTTGATGCGCAGCGCTGGGGCGCTCAGTTCCCGACGCAGCCTGATGGCTCCCTGGACCTGACGAACAACCCGCTGAGCGGCATCGTCGGGTACGGCGACCTCAATGGAGATGGCCAGGTGGGCTTCCCAGCGCGTGGGACGGTCGTGCAAGTCCGGTCTTCAGGAGGAGGCGCCACCGCCGAGGTCTCGGTCTACCGGTTCAGTCCACATGGGAAGCCGCACTTCATCCAGTCTCCCGACCTGACGGTCACGGCGATTGACTACCTGCCGTTCTCGGACCTCACCGGGGTGGGGCACGGCAATCAACGCGGGTACCTCTCGCGCGTGCGCGTGATGCGCGACCGCTCGAAGAGTGCGGCCAACGGGCCGCTGACTGCCCCATGTCCCAACCTGCCAGGGCCCTACCGGTGGCTCTTGCCAGCCAACTGCTCGAGCGGCGGGCTGGTCAACGAGCTCAAGACCCTCGCGGGGCTCTCGGACGGTGTGGCGCAAGAAATCGTCCGCCAGGCCATCACGGCTGACGTCGCCAGCACCGTGCGGTTCCAGTACTCAGTGCTCGGTCAGCCTTCGACGGTCTTCGAGGCGGACGGGAGCGAAGTGCGCATCACGCGTGACGTCGATGGGCGTGTACGCGAGGAGCAGTTGTTCGAGTCGGCGACGCAGCTCCACTCGAGGACGGTGTCGACGCGGAACAGCCAGGGCCTTCCGACGCGCATCGAGCGCTTCAGCCGCAGCGGCGCGAGCCTCGGCGCCACGGTTCAGACGTGGGACGAAGAAGGCAACCTCCGCTCCCGGTGTACGGAGGCCATCGCGGGAGGGTGCAACGGCATCGCCCATGGTGCGCTGCCCCCTGGAAACCCACTGGGCGGGACGTCAGAGACGTTCTGGTACGACCGCGAGGGGCGGCTCATTCGGGAGATGGACGCCGAGGGCGCGTACACCGAGTACCACCTCGACGCGCGCGGCTGGGTGAGCGGAATCTCGAACACCGCCGCTGGAGAGAGCGGACGCCACACGGCGCTCACCCTCAACGACGACGGCCAATGGACGTCCCGGGCGAGACATCAGCTCACGACGCTGTCGCCCCTGGCCATCGGCGCAGCCGTCACCTCGGAGTCGCGGACACTCGACGGCTTCGGCCGGGTGCGCAGCGTCATGGACAGCGAAGGGCGAGTCTCGACGGTGAACTTCACGGCCCGCGATGGCCTGTCGTCGGTGAGCACCGCATCGGGCGCGTGGCTGGTGCGCTATCTCCGTGACGACTTCAACCGCGTCACCGAGCGGACGGTGAACGGGCAGACGACGATGCAGGTGGAGCGCGCGCCGGGTGGCCGCATCTGGCGGCGCAAGGCCATCGGCGCGGAACCGACATTCATCACGTACGACGAGTTCGGCTCCCCGGTGTTCGAGCGGCAGGGCACGGTGACGACGGTGCGAGTCAGCCCGCCCGACCGGCGCTACCGCGGCGGGGCGGTCGTTCGCAGCGAGGCCCGCAGGGCGACGAACTCGACGGAGCAGACGCTGGACGTGCTGGGTGAAGTCATCGCCGAGGTGGAGACGGGCTTCGACGGCACCTCGACGCCGCCGACGCGCACGTCGTCCTTCGTGCGGGATGACAGCGGCTTCCTGCGGCAGGCGACGGATTCGCTTGGAGCGGTGTCCGAATACGTGCCGAACTTCCTCGGCTGGAGTGGGACCGAAATCGTCACGGTGAACCCGGGTGTGATGCGCACGACGAGCTTCACGTACAACCGGCGTGGCCAGCTCGTCGCTCGAACGGACCCGCGCGGTGGAGCGCAGACGGTGCAGAGCTACACGGGCTACGGAGAGCCGAAGACGCGGACGGTGCCCGGGGGACCGACGGGGGCTCCGAGTGATGTAACGGCGACGTGGACCTACGACGCGGTTGGTCGCCTCACGCGGGAGACGATGGGCACCGCGGCGCTCCGCTACGAGTACGCGAACGACCGGCTGTGGCGGGTGCTGGCCGATGATGGAACGACGCAGCTTCGGAGCTTCACCTACGACGCGCTCGGGCGCATCAGCTCGGCGACGCATCAGAACGTGGGGCTGTCGGCGTGGGTGGCGGCGACTCAGCGGCCGGTGGTGGCGACGCGGACGTACGACTCGCTGGGGCGGCTGGCCACCGAGACGACGAAGGTTGG
>JADCJJ010000187.1 GCA_020247085.1 Myxococcaceae bacterium
GCGATGCCGAAGTCGAGCAGCTTCGTCTGCCCGTCCCACGTCACCATCACGTTCTTCTGCGCCACGTCCCGGTGCACCACCGGCACCTCCTCCCCGGACGGCTTCACGTACGTGTGCGCGTAGTGCAGCGCCTGCGCACACTCGTTGAGCACCGACACCGAGAAGCCCAGCGGCAACACGTGCTGCAGCTTCGAGCACGTCGAGACCACCTGGTTCAGGTTCTGCCCGGCGATGAACTCCATCACCACGAACAGCCCCTCGTCGTCCTCCCCGAGGTCGAACACCTGCGCGATGTTCGGGTGGTTGAAGCCAGCGGTGATGCGCGCCTCGTCGAGGAACATTCGCATGAACCGCTCGTCGCGCGACGCGTCCGGCAGGATGCGCTTGATGACGACGACCTTCTCGAAGCCCCCGGGCCCCTCCATCGTCCCGAGGAAGAGCTCCGCCATGCCGCCCGTGCTGAGCGGTGTCAGAATCTCGTACCTGCCGACGCGGTCCCCACGCGTAGCCGTCGCCATCGCCGCCGAGACTGTACCGCCACTCCCCTGTGAGTCGGGGTGTTGGCTCGCTGTGGAGCCCCTGTGGCTGCCCTCCGCCCATATGTGGGGAACTTCGGGATGTACTCGGGCTTGTGGAAGAGCACTCGCAACCGGCCCCTTCTGCACAGGCCTATTCTTTATAAGTATTTGATTTTTATAGACTATCGGGTCTTCCACTGGAAAAGTCGACCCTGCTGTCACGGCTGTTGATCTGAAGAATGATCAAACAAGCGATGACGACAGGCCGCCCGATGGCATCTGGCACGGGACTCGTAAGTGGCTGTGCCCGATGACAGGATGGTGTCAGGTGCGAGCGCGCTCCGACGGTCGACCGGCCCGTGTCAGCCGATTCGCTCTGGCTGCGCTGGTGGTGTCGCTCCTGGGGTGTCGGGACGAGCGCCTCGAGAACACGACGAACGCGCTGCGCTTCACGAGCGACGAGGTGCGCTTCGACGAGTGCTTCGCCGACGGGGCGCTGAAGCGGGTGACGGTGGGAGTGCTCAACGAGGGGCGCTCGGGTCTGCCGGTGACGTGGCAGGTGCCGGACGAGCCGGTGCGGGTGCTCGACCTGCCTGAGGTGTTGCCGCCGGGCGAGACGACGCTGACGCTCGAGCTCGTCGCCGCGGTGCCGGGGCGCTACTCGAGGACGCTGGCCGTCTCGTCGGAGGGGCTCCGTCCGGTGCGGGTGGGCATCGACGCGGTGGTGCGGGCGATTCCGACGTGTCGCCCCTCGTCCAGCTGTGGCGTGGCGTCGTTCGACCTGTCAACACAGCGGTGCATCGAGACGACGCAGCCTGACGGCACGGCCTGCGACGCGCAGAGCGCCTGCATCGAAGCGGCGACGTGCCAGGCCGGGCGCTGCGTGGGCAGGCCTCGCCGGTGTGACGACGGCAACGCGTGCACCGTCGACGTGTGCAACGCCACCCTGGGTTGCGAGTTCCTTCCGGCGCCGCCGTGTCCCGGCGACGGCAAGTGCCAGCAGGGGGTGTGCGACCCGCGCCTGGGTTGCCGGCTGGCGCCGATGGCCGATGGGACGACGTGCGGCACCACGCAGACGTGCCGCGCGGCCGAGGTGTGCCTCGAGGGGCGCTGCGTGGTGCGAGACCCGCCCGACGGCTACACGTGCGCGCAGGCCTCGCCGTGCCAGGACCGTGGCGTGTGCGTGAACGACGTCTGCGTGAGGCCGCCGGCGGCTGCGCTGACGCCGTCGTGGGCGCTCGACACGATGGCCGTCGACGGGGGCGCGCAGCCACCGCAGCTTCACGACTTCGTCATGGAGCCTGACGGCGCGATGACGTTGGGTGGCTTCTTCCAGACACCGGTGGTGCTGCGGGCGAACACGTCGACGCCGAGGCCGACGCCGCTGGGTGTGTCTCGCCGATGCATCCTGTGGGGGCCGCGGCTGGTGTGCGCGGACTACCCGGCGAGCCCGAACGGGCGGGTCACCGCCATCGACCCGTCAACGGGCGCCTCGCTCTGGTCGTTCGACGTGCGCGCCGAGCGCCCTGACTTCCTCGCGCTGGTCTCACAGATTTTCCTCGCGCGCCTGGTGGTGCAGACGTCAGACCGCCTCGCCGCGCTCTTCGAGGCCTACCCGTCGAACGCCACCTCGGCGAGCACCCAGTGCCGTCGGTACTTCATGGTGACGCTCGACGCGATGGGCCGCGCGGTCAACGGGCAGCGCATCAGCGACCCGCTCCTCGACGTCTGCAACCACCCGCACCCGTATGGCGTCGCGGCAGACAGCGTGGGCAACGTCTTCATCGCCTTCTCGCCGACGGCGAGCCAGCAGGCGCCGCTCGAGCCCGACCGCCCCACCCTGCTGATGAGCTTCACAAGGGACGGGGTGTTTCGCTGGAAGGTGACGGACTCGACGATGCCCGGCGGTGAGCTGGCGGTGGCGCGCGGACTGCTCTACCCCGAGAACGGCGCGGTGGTGCTGCTGGCGTCGACCGGCCAGCCGGCCTTCTCGCTGCCCTCGGCGCTGGGGCGCATCGTGGTGTCTGACGCGCGCTTCGTGCCGGCGCCCGTCGAGGGAGGCGCCCGCCTCGACGGCTACGAAGCCGGCACGAGCTCGCTGCGCTGGACGCATTCGCTGCCGGCTGGCGTCACCTTCTGGTCCGACCAGGTGCGTCTCGCCCGCTGGGCGGTGCCCGATGGGCATCGCACGGTGGCGCTCACCTTCGTCAAGGACGCCTCGAACCCGATGGTGCCGGTCTCGCTGCGCGCGATTCACGTCAACGACGGGAGCGAGGCCTTCAGCTGTCCCCTCATGATGGTGCCTCGAACGCCCGCCCAGCTGTTCGAGCTGGGCCACCAGTCGTTGGGCCTGATGGAAGGAGCCCTCGACCGCGGTGGGGGCCGGGCCTGTGGCAAGTGCGACCCGCCGTTCGCCGGGAGCTCGGCGGCCTTCCGCCACTTCCGCGTTCCGGGCCTCGACGTCCCCCACGAGCCGTGGATTGGCACCTTCGGTGGGCCGTCGCACGACCACCGTGAAGAGGCCAGCAGCCCGTCACCCGGGCCCAACTGAAGAGGCGTGCTGCTTCAGCGGGCGTCGTCCGGCGGCGTCATGCCGTCGGCGGTCGGCGCCGGTCGAACCGTGTTGGGAGTCGGCCCGGCCGGCAGCTCCTCGGGCTGTGCGTCGCCGCTCGAGAAGGGCCCCAGGTTCAGCGCATAGAGCACGGCGAGCACCGCCGCGACGAAGAGGAAACCGAGCACCATCGCCACGACGGGGGTGAAGGCTCGCTGATTCGGCTGAACGCTGGTCTCGGAGAAGTCGTCATCGTCGGGGAGCGCCGCGCTGGAGCTCACCGGCGCGCTCTGGGGTGGCTCGATGAACGTGCGGGACGGCATCGGCGGCCTGGGCACGGGTGGCTCGAAGGCGCGATTGGGTGACGTGCGGTCCTCGGGCTCGTCGCTCGACCAGGGCTCCGAGGTGGCGCGCTTGGTGATGCTGTGCGTCTCGCCCGTCGTGGTGTTCGCCACCACGGGCGCCTGGGGTTGAACCAATGGGCTCACGGTTCCACCTGGAATCGTCTTCGGCTGATTGGCGCTCCGACCGCCGCTCGGGTCCGTGTCGGCACTCGGGTCTCTCGAGGTGCCTGGGAGTCTCGGCGCTCCCGGGTCCGTCTCGGTGCCGAACTCCACCGGCGGGGGTGGCTTGCTGACCGGCTGCGTGTCGTTCGTCGAGGCGGCCTTGCGCTCCGCGAGAATCTTCGCGCGCAGCACCTTGATTTCCTCGGGAAGCGCCGCGGCTGGAATCGTCTTCGCCTCGCTGGTGTCGCCCTCCAGCACCGAGTTGAGCGTCACCACCGCCGGCCTCGCCAGGTCTCGGTCCGAGAGGTCCTGACCTGTCTTCGAGGGGCGTGGCTTCGCAGGAGGGGGCGCGGGGATTGGCGAGAGCCGGCCCAGGCTGGGGCTCGTCGTGGGCGGTGTTGGCCGTGGAGCGGGCCGGTCTTGCCCGCTGGGGCTGCTCGGTGTCGGCGTCGGCAGTTGGGAGGGCCGCCGTTGCCCGCTGGGGCTGCTCGGTGTCGGCGTCGGCGACGCCTGGGGCGACCGGAGCGAGTTGGGGAGCCCGGTCGGAGGCGTCGGGGCAGGCGGCGGCACGGGCGCTGGGGCCCGGTCAGGTTCCACCGGAGTCAGCCCAGAGGTGGAACTCGCCTTCACCCGTGCCATCAGCGAGTCGATGCGGATCTCTCCCGTGGTCTCCGAGCCGAAGTTCGTCGCTTCGAGAACGCGCCGCGTCTCTTGGCGACGCTGGGCGAAGTGGCGCGAGACGAGCTCGCCGGTCTGCTCGGGGTGCCAGATGAGGCCCGGCGCGGCCTTCTCGATGGCGCGGGCGAACTCGAGCGCCGTCGAGAAACGCTCGTCGCGGTTGCGCTGGAGCGCCCTCATCACCACCGCGTCGATGTCGGGCGTCACCCCGGCGACGGTGCGCGACGGTGGCGCGATGGTGGCGTTGAGGGCCGCGAGCATGCCCTCTTCCGCGTTCTTTCCGTGGAACAGGCGCAGGCCGGTGAGGCACTCGTGCATGACGACGCCGAGCGAGAAGATGTCACTGCGTGGGTCGAGCGGCTCACCGCGAATCTGCTCCGGCGACATGTAGCCCGAGGTGCCCTTCACCATGCCGACGCTGGTGCGGCTCGAGCGCCCGAGGGCCTTGGCGATGCCGAAATCGAGCAGCTTGGTGACGCCCTCGTACGTCACCATGATGTTCTTCTCGGCGACGTCGCGGTGAATGACGATTTGCCGGCGCCCGCGGGCATCGGTGAAGGTGTGCGCGTAGTGGAGCGCGAGCGCGGTGTCGCGCACCGCCTGCAGCGTGAGACCGACGGGAATCGCCTCTTTCGCCGCGCGGCACGCCCGGGCCATCTCGACGAGGGTGCAGCCCTGGACGAACTCCATGGCCATGAAGAGCTCGCCGGCGTCAACGTCGAGCTCGAACACCTGGGCGATGTTGGGGTGGTTGAAGGCCGCGGTGGTGCGCGCCTCTTCGAGGAACATGCGCACGAAGTCTTCTTCGCCGCCGATGTCGGGGAGGATGGTCTTGAGGACGACCAGCTTTTTGAAGCCGCCGATGCTCGACTGCGTCGCCAGATAGATGAGGCTCATGCCACCCGAGGACAGGCGACAGAGGACCTCGAACTTCCCAAGCTGTCGCCGGTCGAGCGACGTCGAGGGGGCGATGAAGGTATGTCCGGCCACGGAGTGCAGGACAGTCTACACGCCCCGGGTGGTGCGTCGTCTTTCTCGACGCGCCCGTCCCACCCGTGACTACCCGCTCTCCGAGCGGCGGGGCGCTGGGCAGAACCTGCCGCCTGCGTGGTCAACCGGAAGGAGGGCCCGCGGGCGTGGCGCGAAGAGGCGGAGCGAGGGCGCCCCACAGCACGCCGCAGACACAGAGGAGCGCGCCGAAGGCCGACAGCGGCACCAGCGGCTCGTGCAGCACGGTGAAGCCGAGGGCCCAGGCCAGCACGGGGACGAGCTGCGTGATGGCGCTGCCGGCGGTGGCGCTGGTGAAGCCCATGCCGAAGGTGAAGAGGAGCTGCCCGCCGACGGACAGCAGGCCCATGACGAGGGCAGCGCCGAGCAGGTCGCCCTCGAGCGCAACCCAGCGGGGTGCCGAGAGGGGCCCGCAGATGGCGGCGCCGACGACGGAGAAGGCGAGGAAGACGGTCGAGGCGCCCGTGTCCTGCCGCAGCGAGCGGATGACGGTGATGGCAGCGCCGCCGAAGACGCCCGAGGCGAGCCCAGCGAGGCCGCCGAGGCCTGGAGAGAGGGGCTGACGGAACTCGCCCGTCGCGATGGCGACGAGCACCGCGCCGATGGTGGCCAGGCCGAGGCCGAGGCGCGCCGCACCCGAGGGTCGCTCTCCCAGCACGAGCCCGGCGAAGACGGCGGCCCAGATGGGTGAGCAGTAGTTGAGGACGGTGGCCGGCCCGCTGCCGAGCCGCTCGATGGCGATGAAGTACGTCAGCACGGCGCCGCAGCCGAAGAGGCCCCGCAGCAGCAGCTTCGCCGGCCGTCGCACGTCGGGCCGCTCCCGCCGGGCGAGGAACCAGCCCATCATGACGATGGCGCCGACGGCGAAGCGCACGAAGGAGAGCTGCGTGGCCGGCACCCGGGCCGAGAGGTGGCGGGCGAGCACGGCCATCATCGCGAAGAAGACGGACGAGACGACGATGAGCCAGGTACCTCGGCGCGACTGCACGAAGAGCCCCTTAATCGAAGGGCGGCGGACCGCCTACGCCGCGCCGCTGCGGTTGTCTCGCGACGGTGGCAGCGCTCGTGCGCGTCATCACGACGCCTCGAGCCGGAGCCCCGTCGCGTCGGTCGAACCTGCGACCGGTGCGGCAGGCAGCATCATGAGCCCGTGCGGTGGCGTGGGTGCGGTCGCCACGTCGCGCACCCAGCGCCGAGAGCCGTCGGTGAGGCGCGGGCGCGGCAGACGGGTGGTGCGTCCGGTGTCGAGAACCGTCGGTGAGGCGCGGGAGCGGCGCGGCGAGGCGGCTCGTCACCTTCGCTGGAGCGCGTCGCGGAATGCTCGGGCCTTGAGGCAGGCGGCGTCGGCGGTGTCGGCGTGCACTACGAAGTGGCCCATCTTCCGCTTCGGCCGGGCCTCGTGCTTGCCGTACAGGTAGACGTCGACGACCTCGGGGAAGCGCTGCCAGGCCTCGAGGTCGAGCGGGCCGCCGGTGTGCCCCTGCGCGAGCCACACGTCGCCCAGCAGGTTGCCCATACACCAGCCGCCGGGGTGGAGCCGCGGGGCGGTGAGGGGCACCCCCGAGAGGATGCGGGCGAGCGCGTCGAACTGGCTCAGCGTGCACGCCTGCCGCGTGACGTGGCCCGAGTTGTGAACGCGGGGGGCGAGCTCGTTGACGTAGAGGCGGCGCACGCCGTCACGGCCGGTGCCGACGAAGAACTCGACCGTCAAGAGCCCCACCACCTCGAGCGCGCGGGCGATGCCGAGGGCCACGCGTCGCGCCTCCTCCTGGAGGGCCTCGTCGACGCGCGCCGGCAGCACCGTCACGTCCAGCACGTGGTCGACGTGCACGTTCTCGAACACCGGGAACGTCACCTCGCCGCCGCGCCCGTCGCGAGCGACGATGCACGACACCTCGGCCTCGAGCGAGAGCACCTCTTCGAGGACCCAGGGCCGCCCCATGTCGGGCAGCGCCGCCGCTTCGCCGACGGCCCGCAGCCGATGCTGGCCTTTGCCGTCGTAGCCGCCGAGGGCCGACTTCACGATGCAGGGCGCTCCGAAGCGCCGCACGGCGTCGTGGAGCGAGTCTTCGGCGCCCACCACCGCGAAGTGCACCGGGCGGAAGCCGTGCTGCGCGAGGAACGTCTTCTCGAGCCCCCGGTGCTGCGACGTCGTCAACACGTGCAGCGACGGCGCCAGCGCATGGGCGTGCGGCTCGAGCGGCACCGAGGGGATGTTCTCGGAGTCGTAGGTGACGCGGTCGATGCCGCGGAAGAAGGCCTCGAGGCCGGCGGCATCGTCGAGGGGGTGGCGGACGACGCTCGACAGGCGCTGCGCGCACGGGGCCGAGGGGTCGGGCTCGAGGATGCGCACCGGCGTGTCCAGCTTCTGCAGGGCCTCGGCCAGCATGAGCCCGAGCTGTCCGCCGCCGAGGATACCGACGGTCACGGCCGCGCCTTCTTCCGGCCCGACGCGGCCACCTTCGCCTCGAGGGTGAGCTCGGCCGACGAGGCGCGCGCCTTCTCGGCGTTCTCGACGCGGAAGGCCTCGAGGGCACGGTGCAACGCCTCGTCGTCGAGGGCCAGCAGGCGCACCGCGAAGAGCGCGGCGTTGGTGGCACCCGCGGGGCCGATGGAGAAGGTGGCCGTCGGGACGCCCGCCGGCATCTGCACGATGGACAGCAGCGAGTCGACGCCCGACAGCATCTTCGACTGCACCGGCACGCCCAGCACGGGCAGCGACGTGAGCGACGCCACCATGCCCGGCAGGTGCGCGGCGCCGCCGGCGCCGGCGATGATGACGCGAACGCCTCGCGCGCGGGCCTCCTGGGCGAACGCCACCATCAGCTCAGGGGTGCGGTGGGCCGAGACGACACGGCGCTCGTGCGAGACGCCGAAGCGCTCGAGCGTCTCTGCAGCGTGGCGCATCGTGTCCCAGTCCGAGGCGCTCCCCATGATGACGGCGACAGTGGGGGCGGGCGGCGGCCGGGCAGGACGGTTTGCGGTGGGCGGCATCGAGGCGCGAAACCCTACACCTGCTCTTTCGATGAATCGATTGCTCGCGCTGCCTCCGTCGCCCGGCCGCGACGGAGCGCTTGCCCGCTCCAGCGGAGTCGCGCTGCGCTCGCCCGTGAGTTCGCCTGGCCCGAGCGCGGTGAGGCTTGCTTCTGGGCGAGGCCGCTCCGCCGCGGCCCTTGAGTCCCGTCAGTTGGGCGGCGCGCGGGGCACGAGCGCGGTCGGGTGTGGTGGTGCGTCCGTTGACCCGTGCGCAGTCACCGCACCGGAGACGAGTACGGCCGCGCGCGATGACGAGGGAAGGGACACGGGGACGGTGGCCTGGCCGCGAAAGCGCGCTCGCTCGCACGACGCGCGGTGGCCCGGTCGGGGGTGAGCGCGAGCGCCCCGGCCTCTCGAGGGCCAGGTGGCGAGCGCGGGCGCTACGTCTTCATGCGCAGGCGGTGCTCGTGCACCTCGGCCGGCGTTTCCTCGGCGAGGGCGGCCTGCTTGAGCAACCGCGTCACCTGCGGCCCGAGCACGTCGAGCTCGGTCGAGGTGTAGCGCGCGCCACCGAACCGGCGCAGCTGCTCGGTCTGCTGCCGCAGTACCACCGCATCTTGAGCGAAGATGGCCGAGGCGACGGGCGCGACGAAAGGCTTCACCACCCACGCCGGCAGCGGCAGCTTGAACGTCACGACCGCGAAGACGCGCGTGCAGGTGTCGTGCACCGGCGTCAGCGCGCTGGTGGCGTAGAGGTGGCTGCGCTCACCGAGCCGGTACTCGACCTGCGCGATGGACGGCAGGAGGAACCGGTCGAAGTGCACCGTGACGCCGCCGCCCGGAGCGAGGAGGCGGCCGATGAGGCCCTTCGGCGCGGGCTCGCCGATGAACTCGGCCTCGGCCCACGTGGCGTGGCGGCGCACCACCACGTCGATGACGTTCGATTTCTGCGCCGTGCGGAAGAGGCCCCGGTGCAGGAACGCGGTGTGCGGCACGTCGAGGGTATTCTCGACGACGGCGTGCACCGACGCCTCGACCTCGAACTCGCGCACCACGGTGCCCCACGGCCGCTCGCCCAGGTGCGGGAAGGAGAAGGGCGCGCTCGAGGGCACGACGTCGGGCGTCGAGTACACCCAGACGAAGCCCTGCTGCTCGACGCAGGCCCACGTCTCGGCGCAGCGCGACCGCAGCGACACCTCGCCGTCGACCAGTCCGGGCACCGCGACGCACTGGCCGTCTCCTGAGAAGCGCCAGCCGTGGTAGCGGCACTGCAGCTCGCCCGCGACGACGTCTCCCGCCGACAGGGGGACGTTGCGGTGGGGGCACCGGTCGGTGAAGGCCGCCGGCGCCCCGCCGCGCCCACGAAAGAGCACGAGGGGCTTGTCTTGCAACGTCACCGCCAACGGCCGGCGTCCGAGGGCCTGCGAGCGGCAGGCGACGAACCACGCGTCAGGAAGGGTCAGACCCGGCGGTGGCGCGGCGCTCATCGGCCCTGACTGTAACAGGCGCATGGACCCGCGGCGCCCGCCGGACCGGCGGTGGGTGGCGCCACGGAAGGCGCGGCCCAGGGCGACGCTGGCGGCTGATGACGAAGGCAGGGCCTCGGGTGGGCTCCAGCCCGGCGCGCGTGACGTGCTCCAGACGCACCAGCGCGCGCCCGGAGCGCCCGGCGTCGACGCGGGCGGCCACCCGGCCTCTCGCCCCCACGGAGACCTCGAGCGAAAGACGGCACGACCGCGCCGCGCACCCTTCGACTTCCGGGTTTGAGCCCGCCGTGGAAGGTGGGACGCTGCCCGCATGGGCGCTCTCTGGGCCAGGCTCTCGCTGCGGGTTCAGGCCGGCATCGCCGTCGCCGTCCCCTGCATGCTCATCGCGCTGTTCGCCGCCATCACCTTCCCCTCCCGCCTCACCCAGCAGGCCGCCGAGGCCCTCGAGCGCCAGGCCACCCTCCTCGGCCAGCTCGCGGCCACCAACTCCGCGCCCACCGTCCGCCTCATCAACGACGGCCTCGCCCAGCCCGACGAGCTCGAGAGCCTCTTCAAGGGCCTCCACGCGAGCAAGGAGCTGTCGCGCGCCGGCGTGCTGCGGCTCGACCCGTCGCGCGTCAAGGGCACCGGCCGCGACCGCGTCATCACCCCCACTCCGGGTGACGGTGCGCTCGTCTACGGAGACCTGCTCCCGGAGACCTACGCCGTCGCCCCCGAGGACCAGTGTGTCACCCGCCGCGCCGAGACGCTCGACGTGTGCTGTACCGCCCGCGACAAGGACACCGCCGTGATGGTGGTGCTGCGCTTCTCGCTCGACCGCTTCGCCGAGCAGCGCCGCGACAACCAGGTGCTGGGCCTGTGGCTGCTCGTCGCGGGCCTCGCCCTCGGGCTGCTCCTCGCGCTGCTCCTCTCGAGCGCCATCTCTCGGCCGCTCGGCGTCGTCACCCGCCTCGCCCGCGAGCTCGCCGCCGGTGACGTCACCGTCAGCACCGTCGAGGTGGGCGGCGCCGAAGAGGTCCGCTCCATGGCGGCGTCGGTGAACGAGATGGTCGGCAGCCTCAAGGGCCTCGTCGGCGAGATGGTGAGCCTCTCGGGGCGCCTGTCGAACGCCGCCCGCGGCCTCATCGCCGCCTCGACCGACCAGGAGCACGTCACCAGCCAGCAGTCTGCCTACGCCCAGCAGATCGCCGCCACCTTCGAGGAGCTGTCGCGCACCGCCGAGATGATTACCCGCGCCACTGAGACCGTCGAGCAGGCCGCCGGCCGCACCAACCAGGCCGTCGACGACGCGCGCAGCACCGTCGCCAAGGTGGTGACGGCCATGACCGAGATTCGCCGCGAGTCGAAAGAGGTCGCCGACGTCATCTCGCGCCTCAACGGCGAGCTGCAGCAGGTGTCGCGCATCGCCGCCGTCATCAAGCAGGTCGCCGACCGCTCCGACCTGCTCGCCCTCAACGCCGCGCTCGAGGGCACCAAGGCCGGTGAGGTGGGCCGCGGCTTCTCGGTCGTCGCCGCCGAGATGCGCAAGCTCGCCGAGTCCGTCGCCCAGTCGGCCCGCGACATCGGCCGCATCGTCGAGAGCGTGCAGCAGTCGGGCGAGACCGCCGTCAGCCGCTCGAAGCAGGGCGTCGAGACCTCCGAGCGGGGCACCCAGATTGCCCAGCAGGCTTCGACCTCGTTCCAGCAAATCGTCGAGCTCGCCCGCGGCACCAAGGAGGCCGCCCAGCAGATCGCCGTCGCCACCCGCCAGCAGCGGCAGTCGAGCGAGCAGGCCGTCGCCGGCGCGCGCAACGTGGCCGACCTCGTCAAGCAGGGCGTCGACGCCACCGGCCGCACCACCCGCATCGCGCAGGACCTGCAGACGTCCGTCGAGGCGCTCACCGCCGTCACCGGCCGCTTCAAGGTCGACCCGACGGGCTCCTGACGCGGCTCACGGGCCAGGCCGCCCTGACGATTCAGTTGCGTTCCTTCGGTCACGTCGCGAAGACCGGGGCGCTGCTTTCATTTTTCTTACGTTTCTTGGGGTCCTCCAGATGGCCTGGCTCAACTACCACCACCTCTTGTACTTCTGGACGGTCGCGCGCACCGGCACCATCGCGAACGCGAGCCGGGAGCTGCACCTCTCGCAGCCGACCATCTCGACGCAGCTGAAGACGCTCGAGGACGCGCTCGGCCAGAAGCTGTTCCAGCGGGCCGGACGGCGGCTGGTGCTGACGGACGTGGGGCGCACCACCTACCGCTACGCCGACGAAATCTTCCGCCTCGGGCGCGAGCTGCAGGAGTCCATCACGCGGGGGCCGATGAGCCGGCAGGTGCGCTTCACCGTCGGCGTCTCGGACGTGGTGCCGAAGCTGGTGGCGCAGCGGCTGCTTGAGCCGGCCTACGGCGCCGTGCCCGATCTGCAGCTCGAGGTGCACGAGGGCAACCTCAACGGGCTCCTGGCGCGGCTGGCGCTGCACGAGCTCGACGTGGTGCTGAGCGACTCGCCGGCGCCCAACGACGTGAAGGTGCGCGCCTTCAGCCACAAGCTGGGCGAGAGCGGGCTGTCGTTCTTCGCCAAGGGCTCGCAGGTGGCGCCGCTGAAGAAGGGCTTCCCCCAGTCGCTCGACCAGGCGCCGATGCTGCTGCCGCAGACGGGCAGCAGCTCGCGCATCGCCCTCGACCAGTGGTTCGAGAAGAAGGGCGTGCGGCCGCGCGTGGTGGGCGAGTTCGACGACTCGGCGCTGATGAAGGTGTTCGGCGCGGCGGGCCGGGGCGTCTTCACGGCGCCCACCACCATCGAGCCCGACGTCGTTCGCCAGTTCGAGGTGCAGCCCATCGGGCGCACCGACGAGATGACGCAGGCCTACTACGCCATCTCGGTGGAGCGCCGCCTGCGGCACCCGGCGGTGGTGGCCGTGGCCGAGTCGGCCCGCAAGGAGTTCGCTTGAGCGCGCAGGTCCCCACCGCGCGGCCGGGGCGCTGAGCCTCGCCGCCGCCGGCGACAGGAGGAGCCCCCAGCCCCGCCGGCCGGGTCGTCCGTCAGCGGCTCCCGTCGGGCGGCGGGTCGACGACGTCGAGCTCGAGCGTGCGGCGGCGCTGGTTCGCGTACCAGAGGAACACCGTCACCGGCCCCACCTCATCGCACCGCACCTCGAGCTGGTCGTTCCCGATGGACGTCATCGCGCACCGGCGGTGGCTGCCCGGCGCCACCTTCTCGAGGCCGCCAGGGCCCTGGAGCACGAAGGTGCGCCCGCGTGGCACCGCCAGCCCGTGCGTTCCATCCCACGTGAAGCGCGGGACGCCCGCGTCGGGTGAGGCGACGACCGGCGGCGCCGCGACCTCGACCTGGAGCCCCCTCGGAACGGCCCCGTACCAGAGCGCCACCGTCGTCACGCCCGCCCGCTTCGCCGTCAGCACCAGCGTCGAGGGCCCGCTCACCTGCACGTCGCACCGCGCGCCGTCACTCGCCGAGACCCGCGTCGGCGGCGCCTGCAGCTGAAGCGTCACCACCTGCCCTTCGACGAGCTTCACGGCCGACCGCCCGTCCCACCGCACCACCCCGCCGTCCGCCGCCGCGAGCGCCACCGCCATCAGCATCGCCACCATGTCGGCGCCTTGTGCCATGCCCGGGCCTTCGACGCCCCATCTCCTTGAAAGTTCTCGAAGGACAGTTGATGGGTGAGCTGCTTCAAAGAACGAGGAAACAAGGCTTCAGAGCGGTCGACTTGAGTTTATTGGTGTGAGATGGAGCGTTCCCGTCGTTCGAAAACGCCCTCTCTGAAGGAGACCGCCCATGTCGACCCCTCCCCTCCGTGACTTCCTCGAGATTCCCTATGAGCAGCTCGAGGAGATGAACCTGTCGGTGAAGCAGGCGCGCATCAACCGTGAGCCGGCCGAGAAGCTGAAGGAGGCGCGGCTGAAGTACCTGACGGACGAGCGCCGCATCAAGGCGGTGACGGTGTGCTTCACGGACCTCGAGGGCCGGCTGCACATGCTCGACTACGACAAGAAGTTCCTCCTCAAGTCGGGCGACAACCTCACCTTCGACGGCTCGTCGGTGCGCGGGTTCTCGGCGCAGCACGAGTCCGACCTGCGGCTCAACGTCGACTGGGCGTCGTTCTACTGGCTGCCGGCGGACGTGTTCGGGCCTGGTAAGGTGTTGGTGTTCTCCGAGGTGTTGGGCCGTGATGGCGCGACCTATCCGAGCGACCTGCGCACGCGCCTCAAGCAGTACGGCGAGCAGCTCTTCGCGAAAGAGGGCGCGGTGTGTCACGTCGCCCCTGAGATTGAGGGCTTTCTCTTCGAGGGCCGCGACGCCGAGCGCCGGTACCACGAGACGCACGGCTTCCAGTACGTGTCGACGGGCGGGTACTACCACTCGCTGCCGGGCGACAAGCTGCGCCACTTCATCGACAACGCTGCCGAGGTGCAGCGCGCGATGGGGTTTGGCAACGAGAAGGACCACCCCGAGGTGGCGCCGAGCCAGTTCGAGATGAACTTCTCGTACTCCGAGGCGCTCATCACCGCCGACCAGGTGCAGCTCTACAAGCTGCTGTGCCGGCAGGTGGCCGCGAACCTCGGCATGACGGCCTCGTTCCTGCCCAAGCCCGTCACCGGCATCAACGGCAACGGCATGCACACCAACATGTCGTTCTCGAAGGGCGGCAAGAACCTGTTCTGGGACCAGAAGGGCCAGGACGGGCTGTCGAAGCACGGCTGGGACGCCATCGACCGCATCCTCACCAACGCCGACGACATCTGCCTCATCTTGAACCCGTCGGTGAATGCGTACCGCCGGCTCGACCCGCACTTCGAGGCGCCGAATCAAATCAAGGCCTCGCCGAACAACCGTGGCGCGATGGTGCGCATCCCCACGGGCAACGAGCGCTCGGCGCGCATCGAGGTGCGCTCGGTGGCGCCCGACGCGAACCCGTACCTGGTGTTCTACACGCTGATGCGCACCGCCCTCGAGGGCTCGGGCTCGGAGCAGACGGCCGACGAGTCGAAGCGCAGCCGCACGCGCTTCCTGCCCGACAACATCTACGACGCCATTCGCCTGTTCAAGGGCTCGAAGTTCGTCTCCGAGGTGCTGGGAGAGGGCGTGCAGGGCAAGTTCGCCGAGCTGAAGCAGATGCAGGCCGACCGCTGCCCGAAGGCGCTCGGGACGCAGATCAAGGTGCCCGAGATTCAGTTCCACCACGAGGTGACGAACCAGTACCTCTGGTCGAAGTTCTGACGTCGAGGTGGCGCTTCGAAGCGGCCCGGGTCCCCGGGGCTCCGTCGCGGCGCCGAGCGCCCGGGTGGGGGGGACGACAAGCGTGGCCGGGCCGGCGGACGAGGGGGCCGCCGGGTCGAGTCGGGGGTGAGCCGCGCGCGCGTCCAGTTGAACGATGACGTCCGGGGCGCGCTGTGGTCGGCTCGGACCGAGCGCATGCGTTCGAGAGACACCTGTCCGTCGTGCGGGGAGAAGGTCGCTCCTGGCGACCTCCTGTGCCCGAACTGCGAGCTCATCCTCGACCCGAGCCAGCTGCCAGACCGGCCGTCGGGAGACGTCTCGGTGGTGCGGCGAATGCTCGAGGCTCCGCAGCGGGGCCTCCCTGCGTCGCGGCCGCAGCGCCCGGCGTCAGCAGCGCCCGGGAGCGCCGGGCGGAACCACGAGGGTCCGACGCGGGTGTTCGCCCTCGGCCGAGACAGCGGCGTGCCCATCGTGGTGGCGTCGCTGACGAAGAAGGCAGCGCAGCTCTCCGAGCTCGAGGCCTTCGTGGTGTCGTTCATCGATGGCGCGTCTGACGTGCCGGCGCTCGCTGCGAAGGCGGGGCTCCGGGTGCTCGAGCTCGGGGTGGTGCTGCAGACGCTGAACGACAAGATGATCGTCGACTTCGCCGACGAGCCGCCGACCGGCGAGGACGAGGTCATCGAGGCGTCGCTGGCCGACGACGTGTTTCAGGCGCCGACGGTCGCCGGCCCTGGCGCGATGCGAAGGCCCCTCGAGGCTGCGTCGGGCGAGGGATGGGCGGACGACGACGTGGCGATGGGCACCACAAGGCCGCCACGGGGCCGGGAGGGTGTCTCGGGGGACGGGTGGGCGGACGACGACGTGGCGACGGGCGCTTCGGGGCCGCCACGGAGCCGCGAGGCTGCGTCGGGCGAGGGATGGGCGGACGACGACGTGGCGATGGGCACCACGAGGCCGCCACGGGGCCGGGAGGGTGCCTCGGGGGACGGGTGGGCGGACGACGACGTGGCGACGGGTGCTTCGGGGCCGCCATGGAGCCGCGAGGCTGCGTCGGGTGACGGGCGTGCGGACGATGACGGAACGACGGGCGCCGGAGCACCGCTGACGGGCCGGGAGGAAGACGCGCACGGCGGGTGGGTGGGCCCAGGCGCTTCGACGCGAGACGAGGTGCCACCGGCGGCGCCCACGCCCCCTGGACCCGTGGCGCAGCAGATGAGCCGCTTGCCGGCGCCCCGACGGACGAGGCCCTTCGAGCCCGACGTGCCGTCTCCCCGCGACGTGACTCCGGCTGACGACGTGACTCCGGCTGACGCCGTGCCGCCGGCCGCGCCGACGCCGCCCGACGCTGGCAGGCGCTGGCAGACGCATTCGGCCTCGGCTGAACCCCTCGAGGCGTCACCGGGCGGGCGGGCACCGTCGCCGCGGCACGCCGACGGCAGCGAAGGCGCGAGGCCTCCCGAATCAGAGGGACGACCGGCGTTGGTGGACCCGGGCAGCCGGGGCGTCGCGCCGCCCGGCAGTCGCGATGACGACGGTCGCGGCCTGTCCGGAAAGAGGCCTCACGGTGAGCCGGTGCGCCTGCCGGGTGCCGCCTCGAAGGCCGGCGCTCCGCCGGTGGTTCCGCCGGCGGCGCCCTCTTCGAGGCGCGGCGAGCACGTGCCGGTGCCGCTGCCCGGTGGCGACGCAAGAGCGCCAGCCGAGCCTCGGCCGCCAGCCGGTGCCAGCTCCTCCTTTCCGGGGCTCGCGCTCTCCGAAGAGGCCTTCTCGGTGGCCCTCGCGGCGTCGTCGCGCCCGTTCCCGTCGCCGTCCCCCGAGCTGGACGCCGGGCACCAGCCTGGCGACGGCCAGGAGGGCGCGGCGCCAGGCCGGTCCTCCATCGTCTTCGCGTCGTCCTGGCCCACCCCGAAGGCGCCCCTCGTCGCTCCGGCCGCGCGCGAGGGCTCGCCTCAGTCTGGCGTGCTGACCCGGTCCGTCGTCGTGTCGCCGACGCCGCGGTCGCTCGAGCCCATCGAGCCCCAGCCCTCCATCATCATCGCGCCGCTCGATGCCCCGCCGGCCGCGGCGCGGCCCCCACCGCCCCCGCCGCCGAGAGAGACGCCGCCGCCCGTCGTCGTCGCGCCGCCGACGATTCGTCCCGTGGTGTCGGCGGTGATGGCGGCGGTCGAGGCGCTGGTGCCGCTGCCGGCCGGGCCGGGCGTCGAGCTGCCCTGGGTGCAGGCGCCGGAGCCTTCGGCGCGTGAGGGCTCCGAGCCGAGCTCGTCTCCGACGGCGCCGGAGCTGCCCATGGCGTCGGCGGACACCGTCGCGAAGCGGCGGAAGACCCTGGCGAGCGGCCTTCGCCCCGCGCAGCCGCGGGCGGTCCCGGCCGAGCGTGGGAGCCCGCGTGGCGCGGCGCGCCCCGCCGACACGCTGCCCGAGGTCGAGGTGGTGCCGGCCGAGCCGCCGGCGGGCAAGGCGGCCCGGCCCGTGGCGCCGGAGCCGGTCGCCGCCGTCTCGGACTCACGCATCGTCCATGCCGGGAAGGCGAACCGGAAGGTGCTCGACGCCTTGAGTCAGGTGAAGCGCCGTGACGTGTCGAGCGAGCCGGCGAGGCCTGCGCTCGAGTCCTCCGAGACGCCGGCCGACCGCCTCGCCGCCGGCTCGCTCCAGGTGGCGCTGCGCATGGAGCAGGGCGGCCGCCTCGACGACGCCATTCGCTACCTCGAGAAGTCCATCGCGCAGAGCCCTGACGCTCCATCGCTCTACAACCGGCTCGCCATCATCCTCATGCGCGAGCGCGCCGACCTGCGGCGCGCCGAGCAGCTGCTGCAGAAGGCCGTGGCGCTGGCCCCCGACGACGGCGTCTACTCGATGAACCTCAAGGCCGTCGTCACCCGGCGGGCGTTGAAGCCGTAGGGGGCGCTGCGCGGTCGATTCCCCGTCTCGCCGTCGTCATCTTCGCGTCGGGCTCTGGCCCCGCTTCAGGCCGGGCGCGTCGCCGAGACGATGACGTAGTCCATCTCGAGGAGGGGCCACAGCCAGCAGACCGACGCGGCGTACACCGCCCGTGTCCAGGGGGTGCGCATCATCCAGTGAATGTCGTCACCCTCGAGCCGCTTTCGCAGGAAGGCGAAGAGGTGGGGCCAGACGTGCTCGGTGATGGAGTCGACCCTGACGTCGACGAAGCCAGCCGCCTCGAGGCGGGCCCGGTAGGCCTCCCGGTCGTAGAGGTTCTCGGCCGGAACCTGCCACTGCAGGTGCCCGTAGCGGTAGAGCAGCCGGTCCTTCAGGGTCGCGCGCAGCGGGGTGCAGATGTCGCTGAGCACCAGCCGGCCGCCAGGCGTGAGCACGCGGTGCGCCTCCCGGAAGAAGGCCTCGCGGGTGATGAAGTGAAAGGCGCACTCCATCGCCGAGACCGTGTTGACCGTGCCGTCGGGCAGCTTGGTGTCGGTCGCTGACCCCTCGCGCAGGTCGATGCGCGCGTCGAGGCCAGCGCGGCTCACCCGCCCCCGTGCCTCCAGCACCTGCGAAGGGGTGATGTTGAGGCCGGTGATGTGGCCGACGTCGAACTCCTTCACCCACAGCAGGTCCTGGTCGGCGAAGCCGAAACCGACGTCAAGCAGCCGGGTCTGGTTCGAGAAGCCTCCCGTCTTCGCGAGGGTTCGCGCCAGGTTCTTCTTCGCCATCCGCCCGCTGGTGCGCGCGACGCTGCGGGCATCGAACCCGGTGTTCCAGACCGTCGAGCTGCGCGCCTCGGGCGCGGCCGTCGAGTGCCGCACGCCGCCCGTCTCCGTGTTCGCCGCTCCTGACGCGGGCGTGACCGCGGTGATGGGGCTCGACGGCAAACCCAGCAGCGCCACGCACCAGTGGGTCGGTGAGACGTTGGTGCAAAAGACGTGGAGCGCCGAGGGTGTGCGCGAGACACGCTTCGTTCCCGCTGGTGACGGGCTGACGTTGCACGTCGAGGTGTCCAGCCCGCGCCTCCCGGTGCCGCTGCGCTACCAGCTGCAGTACACGCGGGCGACGCCCTGAGCGGCCGCGCCGCCGGACGCCGTCGGCGCTACGCCAGCGGGCACCAGTACGAGTGGAAGCCCAGGGGGATGCGGCGGGGCAGGTGCACGGTGCTGACGAGGGCCATGGAGCGGGCGTCGATGACGAAGGCTGCCGAGCGCTGCTCCCGGGCGTTGGTGCCGAAGGTGACGAGCCAGCCGTCGTCTTCGGCGCGGGCCGCCGGGGCCGGGGCGAACGAGGCCTCGCCGAGGAACCAGCCGGGCGGGGCGTCGAAGCTCGCCACCGCCCGCGCCGACGAGTCCCCCAGGGCGTACTTGAGGAGCCCGTCGAACATCAGGTCGGGCCGCCGCGCCACGCGCGGGTGGTAGGCGAAGGCGGCGCGGCGCCCCTGCACGGCGTCGTTGATGCGGGGGAACTCGGTGGCCACGTCGTCGAGCTGGCGCTCCGTCGTCGCGCCGGTCTTCAGGTTGAAGCGCCACTCGTACAGGTGCGGCACCAGCTCGATGGTGTCGAGCCGCGCCACCTGGCCCGAGGTATCCTGCGTCTCGGGAATGAGGTCGCGCACCCGGCAGCCCAGCAGCACCACCTCGTCGCCAGCCTCGTAGGCGTTGACCGTGTGGTACATGTAGCAGGGCTCGGCCTCGAACCAGCGCACGTCGGCGGCGGTCCCCCGGCGCGGGATGAGGCCGAAGCGGCTCGGCGTACCGCGGTCGAAGGCGATGCGGCGCTTGCCCTCCTTCAGCTTCGCGACGTCCCACCCGAGGGGGAAGTCCATCAACACCGAGTAGCGCTCGGTGATGGCCATGTCGTGGAGGATGTGCGGCGCCGGCGTCTCGATGGCCTCGTATCGCACCAGCGCTCCCTCGGCCGACACCACCCCGTAGCGAAGGAAGGGCCGCTTCAGCAGCGAGTAGTCGAAGAAGACGAGCTCGCCGGTGCGGGGGTCGACCTTGGGGTGCGCCGAGAAGCCGCCGGTGAGCCGCCCGCCGAACGTCTGCGGCCCCTTCGTCGACAGGTCCGTCACGTCGAGCTCGTACGGCGTGCCCGACAGCCACCACAGCGCGTAGAGCCGGCCCTGGTGGAAGACGAGGTCGGTGTTGGCCGTGTCCTTCAGCGGGCCCGAGGGCAGGTCGCGCCGGCGCGGCGGCTCCATGATGCCCGTCCACAGCGCCTGGCCCTCGGCGCGCTCCCGCTCGAAGCCCGCCGTGCGCACCCACTTGTTCGCGTAACTCGCCCGCCCGTCGCGGAAGCGCACGCCGTGCACCATGCCGTCGCCGTCGAACCAGTGGTAGCGGCCGATGGGCGGGAACTGCGGGTTGGGCGAGTTGCGCACGTACAGGCCGCGCAGCTCCGGCGGCAGCGCCCCCGTCACCACCAGCCCGTCGACGGACAGCTCGTCGCGCACCGGCTCGTGCTCACCCTGCAGGTAGAGGTTCTCGAACATGGTGCGAAGACCATACGTGGCCGAAGGTTTCGAGGCCATCGGCGCCGGGCCGGCGTCCGTCACTGCCAGGACACCTCGAAGACCGCGCCCTCGGTGGGCGAGCAGCTGACGACGCGCACGACGAGGTCCTTCGTGGCGCTGAACTCGAGGCCTGCCTCGAGCAGGCCCCGGAAGTACTGGGGGAAGGCTACGCGGTTGACCCACAGCTCGAAGCGGTTGGGCCCGAGGGCGGTGAGGCGGGTGACGGAGTAGTTGTTGGTGGTGCGCAGGTTGCGCGTCATGCGCTCGAGCGCGCGGCGGGGGCCGAGCAGCTTGAGGAGCGGCAGCAGGGCCCTTCCCATGAACGTCTCGCCGTACGACTCGAAGATGGCGCGGCCCAGGCGGTAGGTGGCCTCGTCGAAGGGTGCGCCGGGCCAGCGCACGTCCATGGTGAGGCGCAGGCACTGGAGCCAGAGCTCGTACGGGTAGGCCGGGTCGGGGCGCTCGAGGTCGACGCCGAGGGCGCGGAAGCGGGCGAGCACGGGCGCGGTCGCCTGGGGCCCCAGGGCGCGCAGGAGCGCCTCGACCGAGGACGCGAAGATGACCGGGTCTCCAGAGGGTGCTTCGTCAGACACTGCGAAGAGACTTCAACACGCCCCGGGCGGGGGTCCGCAAGCAGAACGCATGAGGGCGCGGCCGACCCGGTGGGTCCGTTCGTCAGCGCAGCCGGCGGCAGTCGGCCGAGCAGCCGTCACCCGGGGTGGTGTTGCCGTCGTCGCACACCTCGCCGGCGTCGAAGCGGCCGTCGCCGCAGCGGGGCACGCTGCAGTCGGCGCGGCAGAGCGCGGCGGTGTCGAGCGCCTCGATGGTGATGGGCTCGGCGCGGTTGAGGGCGATGCGAGTGCCGTCGTCCTTCACCCAGCCCCAGGTCGAGATGCCCGCCTGGAAGCGGGGCGTGACGGTGATGCGCCAGCGCCCGGGGAAGGGCAGCGGCCCGAGCGCGCCGCCGTCGCTGTTGCGCACGAAGCTCCAGCGGCCGAAGGCGGTGCCCGGCGTGGCGCCGAGGAAGAACTCGGAGCCGTCATCGTCCACCACGTCGACGCCGGTGCCAGGGGGCAGCCCGGTGAGGTCCATCTGCACGGTGGACTGGGGCTGGGCGAGGTTGGTGCCGTCGAAGTCGATGCCGTGCGTGAGGACGAGGGACAGGCGGCCGGTGTTGGCGTCGGCGAAGAGGTAGATGCGGCTCTCGCTCACTACCTCGAGGCCGGTGTGCGAGCTGGCGGAGCGGTAGTCGTAGAACTGCTGCACGGTGCGCGGGCGGACGATGGCGTCGGTGCCGATGCGGGTGCCGGACGGCTGGGTGATGCGGAACGCGGGGGTGTCGCCGTTCATCGCGCCGAGGTCGCAGGCCTCGCTGCCGGCGCGCTTCCCGTCGCCGCAGCGGGGCGGCTGGCAGGCGTCGTCGCAGAAGTCGTCGTCGACGCGGTTGCCGTCGTCGCAGGCCTCGGCGCCGCGCTGCACGGCGCCGTCGCCGCAGCGGGCGGGCTGGCACGAGACGCAGGCGTCGCCGTCGTCGGAATTGGCGTCGTCACAGGCCTCGACGCCGCGGCGCAGGGCGCCGTCACCGCAGCGGGCGGGCTGGCATGAGACGCAGGCGTCGCCGTCATCGGCGTTGGCGTCGTCGCAGGCCTCGACGCCGCGGTGCACGAGGCCATCTCCACACCGCGCCTTCGTGCATGAGGAGAGGCAGGCGTCGTCGTCTGCGGCGTTGCCGTCGTCGCAGGGCTCGACGCCGTCGTGGGTGAAGCCGTCGCCGCAGCGGGCCTCCTGGCACGAGACGCAGGCGTCGGTGGAGGTGGCGTTGGCGTCGTCGCAGGCCTCGACGCCGCGGTGCACGCGGCCGTCTCCGCAGCTGGCCCGCACGCAGGACGAGAGGCAGGCGTCACCGTCGACGGCGTTGCCGTCGTCGCACTGCTCGGGTGGCTGCACCCGGGCGTCGCCGCACGACGTCGGCCCGCAGCGCGACGTGCAGGCGCTGGAGCCCGAGGGCCCGTCGTCGCAGGCCTCGACGCCGGCCCAGACGACGCCATCGCCGCAGCGGGCCGCCTGGCAGGTCGCGCGGCAGGCGTCGGTGTCGACGAGGTTGCCGTCGTCGCAGGCCTCGACGCCGGCCCAGACGACGCCGTCGCCGCAGCGGGTCCGCTCGCAGGTGTTCCGGCAGGCGTCGGTGTCGACGGCGTTGCCGTCGTCACAGGCCTCGACGCCGGCCCAGACGACGCCGTCACCGCAGCGGGCCACCTCGCACGAGGCGCGGCAGGCGTCGGTGTCGTCGGGGTTGCCGTCGTCGCAGCCCTCTCCGCGCTGGAGCACGCCGTCGCCGCACAGCGCTGGGCGCGGCGGGACCTCGGGCGCCGGGACGAGGTCTGTCCGGCCGCAGGCGGCGAGGAGCACCAGCAGGCAGGTCGTCACGCGCCACGACACGGCCAGAGTCTGGCAGGGCGGCGTGGGAGCGTCGAGGAAGGGGGCCTCATGCCCTCCTCCCCGGATTCGCACCTGGAACTTCAGTCCGTGCCCCTTCGTTCTTCGCACCGCCGGCGCCGAGCTCGTCGAACTCGCGCTCGCTCCGCTGCACCGTCGTCGCGTCTCCTCGCGGCTCGGGCGCGCGGAACGTGCCTCGGTCGAGGCCTTCGCAGAAGAGGCTCAGCCCCGTCCCATCGAAGAAGAGGACCTTCACCGTCCCCCGCCGCTCCCCGGAGAAGGCGAAGCCTGCCCGGCTGCGCCCGAGGCGCTCGCTGCGCATCGACCTCGAAGGACTCGAGAAAGCCTTTGCCGCCGTCCGGCCTGGGCACGATGGTGCTGCGCGCAGCGTCCACGCACGCGAACCGATCGATCGCGTTGATGAGCCAGTACCCTGCCGCGCAGGCGCCGGTGACAGGGTGCCGCCCTACGGCCGCCGCATTCCCGATGTTGCTGATCACGCCCTGCGCGAGCGCCACGCGCAATGCGTCCGACACCGCGGTGAAGCTCCCCCCGATGAGGTCCGTCGTCTCCGGTCCGCTGGCGCAGTGCAAGGCGAGTTCGACGGCGCTCTGCGGCATCGGCAGCGGGTGCCCCCTGAGCCAGTCCGTCGGGTCCAGGTCCGGCGGAGCATCTGCGGTGCATGCAATCCCCGGGATGCGATTGTCGTGCTCGAGCAGGGAGGAGGGCGTCGTCACGTCTTGACACTCTTCGGTGGCGGGTCGCCGCCTTCGTCGACAGCGCGCGTTCGACTCACGTCGCGGTTGGCATCGGTGAAGGCCACATCCATCACAGCGCGGGCCGGCCTTCAGTCGCGTGCGCTCGGTCGAGTCGTCTGCGTGCCTTCAGTCTCGGCCTCGCGCTGCCCACGTCGCTCGTGTCGCCGGCTGCGCTGAGGAGCGCTTCGGCGACCAGGTGCGGCGACGGTGTTCGTCGAGCGGACACGAAGCGCGCACGCCGCTGTCGGTCACTTTCGCGCAGGCGTCATGGGGTTCACGCCGACGTAGCCCAGCTCGAGGGACGACTGGCCCACCTCGAGGATGACGTACGCGTCTCCGTCCTGGCGGATGAAGAGGCGGTTCTTCAGCACGACGAGGCGCGAGCGCCCCACCGTGCGCCCGGGCCGGGTCTTCATCGCTGGCATCCTGGGGATGGAGGACACGAACTGCTGAACGGGGTTGTTCGCAGGGACCGGTGTGCCCGCCTGGACGTGCCCGACGGCCTGCTGAAGGTCCGCCGCCTCGCGTGGATTCTCCGGGGTGATGTCGTCGAACAGCGCGCCCGTGTCGTCCAGCAAGAGGAAGGTCCCCTGGACGCGCCCCTTGGCGACCACGGAGGCCGCCCCCAGGAAGCTCCGCCGTTCGCCCAAGGGGCTGGGAGCCTTTCCGCGGGCGAAGCGGGTGAGGGCGTCGCAGGCGAAGACGCGGTCCGGCGGGAGCGCGGCGGTCAACATGGGGCGCGCGCCCCTGCCCGGGCAGCCCAGCGCCTGTGCCATCGACTGCAGGTCTGCGCTGGAGAGGTCCGTGTCCGGGGCCGCTTCGGTCTGGAAGCCGGTGAGCAGGAACCACGGCACGGCGAGCGAAGCCAAGGAGCGGGAGGGGAACATGAGGTGCGCACGAGAGCGCTCCTCCCTCTACACTCCCGGAGAAGCCACTTCCACGCGGAGCCATGCCAACAGGTGGGCACCCTGCGTCGTTCACCGCGGCTCCAGCCGAGCTGCCTCGGTTCCGAGCCCTCGCGCTGGCGCGCGACGACGTCGTCGCCCAGCGCCGTCGCGATGGCGGGTCCCAGCAGGCCGGCCACGCCGAGTTCTCTGTCAGGGCTGGCGCTGCGGCAGGCGCCTGTCGACGTCCCTGCCCCGCGCCGGCGGCCACCCGGCCTGAAGCCCTTCACGAGCGGGTCGACGCCCACGCCGGGCTCCGCTTCAGCGAGGTGGGCGCCCGTCCACCGTCGTGCGATTCACCGGCGCCCGGCGCGTGGAGGCGGTATCTCGGCGCCGCCGTGGTGCTCCGTCGCTCCTGTCTGCTGTTGTTGCTCATCGGCGCCCCGGCCGCGGCCGACGTGATGAAGGACTTTCCGCCGCCCTCGCCTCGCCCGCGGGCGACGGTGACGCGGGCCGACGGGGCGCTCCGGCTCGACGGCCGCCTCGACGAGCCGGCGTGGGCCTCGGCGCTGCCGCTGTCGGCCTTCCGCCAGGTCGACCCGGACCAACTCGAGCCCGCGCGGCACGCGACGACGGTGCGGGTGCTGGCGACCGATGACGGGCTGTGGGTGGGCGCGCGGTGCGACGACGAGGCGGGCTCCCGCGGCATTCAGCAGACCGACCTGCGCCGCGACTTCAACCTCTTCCGTGGCTTCGACTGGTTTGGCGTGGTGCTCGACCCGCTCGGCGACGGCCGCAACGCCTTCGGCTTCTTCGTCACGCCCTGGGGCAGCCAGCACGACGTGCAGGTCATCGACGACGAAATCGTCGAGACGCAGTGGGACACCGTCTGGCGCGTCGCCGTGACGCGCGACGAGGCCGGCTTCACCGTCGAGCTCGAGCTGCCGTGGAAGAGCCTGCGCACCGAGCCCGACCGCCTCGTGTGGGGCTTCAACGCCGTGCGGGCCGTGCGACGGACGATGGAGCGCTCCGCCTGGAGCCCCTACCCGCGCACCTTCAGCCCCTTCCGCATGCCGTATGCCGGAGAGCTTGCCTTCACCGAGGCCCCCACCACGCGCACGCGCCTCAACCTGCAGGTCCGCCCCTACGCCATCGTGCGGGCCGATGGCGACGGCGTGTCGGCGCCCACGCTGCGCCCCAACGCCGGCGGCGAGGTGACGTGGGCGCCCACGCCGAACACCGTCGTCGACCTCACCGGCAACACCGACTTCGCCGAGGTGGACGTCGACCGGCGCGTGGTCAACCTCTCGCGCTTCAACGTGCTCTTCCCGGAGCGGCGGCAGTTCTTCCTCGAAAACGCCGGCCTCTTCACCATGGGCCAGGGCCTGGTGCAGCCCTTCTTCAGCCGGGCCATCGGGCTGTCGAACGGCCAGCCCCAGCCGCTGTCGGGCGGGGCGCGCCTGGTGTACCGCTCGGCCGAGCGCAGCGCCGGCGGCATGGTGGTGCACACGCTGCCGACGGACGCGCAGCGCTCGAGCGTCTTCGGCGTCGCCAGGTACTCGCACCACCTGCTCGGAGAGTCTCGCGCCGGCGGCATGGTGGTGCTGCGCCACGACTTCGAGGCGCCGGGGCTCGCGAGCGCGACGAACGTCGTGCCCGTCGTCGACGCCCTGGTGCGGAAGGGGCCGCTGTCGCTGACGGCGATGCTGAGCGGCAGCGTCGACCAGGTGCACGACGGCACGCCCTCGCGGCTGGGGCTGGCCGGCGCCGTCGAGGGCAGCCTGCAGGGAAACTGGGGCGACCTGACGCTGCGGGTGGCCGGGTTGACGCCGGGCTACCGGGCGCGCTCTGGCTTCGTCTCGCGCACCGAGGCGCTGCAAGCGTCGGCGAACTGGTACCTCGACTACCGGCCAGCCTGGCTGCCGAAGTGGGTGCGCACGCTGCAGCAGTTCCTCGACGCGCAGGTGCTGTGGAGCACGAAGGACGGCTCGTTTCAGGAGGCCAACGCGTACTTCGAGGCCTTCTGGGTGACGCTCGCCGGCGGGGACCGCGGCTGGGTCTATGGCCAGCGCACCTGGCAGTTCCTCGACCGCGAGTTCGCGCCCGTGCCCGGCGTCTCGTTTCCGCAGGGCAGCTACGTCTTCGACCGCGTCGGCGTCGCGGCGTACAGCGAGCAGAGCCGCCTCTTCTCGGTCGGTGGCAACGTCGGCGTCGGGCGCTACTACCTGGCGGACTTCGTGCGCGCCCAGGGCCAGGTGGGCTTCTCGCCGGTGCCGCACGTCGGGCTGTTCCTCAACTACGAGCTGAACCGCTTCGAGGGTGAGGGCGTGCAGTGGGCCTCTCGCGTGGCGGTGACGCACCTCGTGCAGCTCGAGGCTCGCCTGGCGCTGACGCCGCGGCTCCAGCTCATCGGCAGCTACCAGCGCGACACCGCGGGCAACGTCGGGCTGCTCAACGCCCGGCTCGCCTGGGAGTTTCTCCCGCTGTCCTTCGTCTACGTCGTCTTCACCGACACCCGCGGCGCCTTCCAGGCCGGTCCGGGCCAGGTGCCGGAGCAGCGCCTCGTCGTCAAGGCGACGTACACCTGGCGGCCTTGAGGCGCGCCGCGAGTCCCAGTGGGGCCCGGGGGCCGGCGCAGACGAGGGCCGCCGTGGGCGCCGCGGCCCCGGCGAAAGGGGGCGTGGCTGACGGGCCTCGTCAGGGAAGCCGTGGGGCGTCTTTCGCGCGCAGGCGCTGCTGCGTCCCGGGTGAGGCGTCGGTGAACAGGTGGCAGCCCACGCACTGCGCCGGCGGCGTCGGGTGGCGCTTCGGGTCGAGGCGCTGGTGGCAGGCGCGGCAGGTGGTGGGCGTCGCGCCCGGCTCCGGGGTGTGCGGCGCGTGACACGCCTCGCAGCGCTGGTGCCCCGCCTCGCGGTGCAGCGCCGGCAGCGCCGCGGGCGCGTGGCACGCCGTGCACGCCTTCACCACGGCGCCCGAGTGGCTCTCGTGGCAGCTCCCACAGGCCGGGTGCCCCGGCTGAGGCGGGGCGCGGTCGGCGTGGCAGTCGAGGCAGGCCCGCGGCGGCGCCCCCGGAGCGCCGTGCGGCAGCGAGGCGTGGCAGCCGGCACAGGCGAGATGGCCCTGCTGCCGCGCGCCGGGCTTCACCGTCACCTGCGCCACCTCGTCGAAGCGGGCCTGGTGGCAGCCGCGGCACTCGGCGTCGTCGCGGGGCCGCCCCTCGTGCGGGGCGTGGCAGTCGTCGCACGTCATGCGGGCGCCGTGCACCACCGCGGCGGTGAAGGGGGCCGCGTCGTGGCAGCTGACGCAGGGCTTCGCGAGCTGGTCGCCGGCCTCGTGCGGCGCGTGACAGCCGGTGCACCGCGGCCCCTCGGCCGCCGGGGGGTGGGTGACGGCCTCGTCGCGGTGGCAGCCCTCGGTGCAGCCGACGGGCGCGGCGGCCGGCGCGTGCGGGCGGTGGCAGTCGGTGCAGGCGTCGTGCACCCACCCGGCGACGACGGGCGTGACCGGATGACAGGCGGCGCAGGGCTTCACCGCGCCCCGCTCGAAGCGGTGCGCCTCGTGGCACGCGCCACAGCCGGCGTGGGCCTTCGGAGAGAGGGCCTGGGGTGAGACGCGCGCGGTGGCCGGCAGGGTGGGCTTCGCGTGGCACGACAGGCACCGGCCGCTGGCCGCCGCCGCCGGGGTGTGGTGCGGGTGGCACGCCATGCACGTCTCGGCCAGCGTCGGCCCCTTCGCGCCGTGCCGCAGGGTGACGTCGTGGCAGGTGGCGCAGTCGGCGGCCCGGGTGAAGGGCGCCTCGTGCGGCCGGTGGCACGCCTCGCAGTCCGCGCGGTGCACGGTGATGGCGGCGTGCGCGGCCTGCGGCTGCTGGTGGCACGCCATGCACGTCCACCGCTCGAAGCGGGCGGGCAGCGCCTTCGCCACGAAGGGGTGGCAGGTGAGGCAGCCCGGCGTCGAGGCGCCCGCGTCGAAGGGGTGGTGCTGGCGCTGCTGCGGCTGGTGGCAGCCGGCGCACACCGCCTCGGTCGGCGCCGCGAAGCCCGCGTCGGTGAGGGCGTGGCAGTCGCGGCAGCGGACCTGGGCGCTGCCGGAGTCGACGAGGCCGCCGTCGCCGCGCACGAGGCCGGTGGCGAGGTGGCGCTGGTGGCCCGGCGCCGGCCGCGCGAGGTGGTAGCTGCCGGGCACCATCTCGAGGGGGGGCGGCTCGGCCGTGGGCCGCGGGCGCGCCTCGCAGGCCCACAGCCCGAGGGCCACGACGACGGCGAGGGCCACTCGGGGCGCGGGCGTCACGGGCGGCGCGAGGCGACGTCGGCGGCGATGGAGAGCCCGAACAGCAGACACGCGACGACGCCGAGGCCCTGCGCGACGGACATGGCGGCCACGACGGGCAGCGGCGTGGCGAAGACGACGCCCAGCGCCATCAGCGTCAGCGCGCAGAGGCCCAGCACGCACGCCGCGCGCAGCGCCTTCGAGGCGGGCCACCGCGCCAGCAGCCGCACGAGGGCCCTCATCGCCGCCTCCGCCCGGCCAGCTCCTCGGCCGTCTTGCTGAAGGGGTGCGCCACGCCGTGACAGCCGGCCGACGCGCACGAGACGCGGTTCTGCTCGAGCTCGTCGGTGAGGGCGACGTGCTCCTTCACGTTCGAGAAGGACGCCAGCGTGCCCGAGTGGCACTGCCGGCAGTTGGCGTTGGGGTACGGCTTCGCGGTGCGCACCTCGGCGTGGAAGCGCTCGAGCGACCAGCCCGAGTACCCGCCGAGGTAGTAGTTCCACACGTGCGCCATGCCCGTCAGCTTCGTCAGCGGGTACCCGAAGAGGCCGTAGTCGGCGTGGCAGGTGTAGCAGGCCGTCGGGCCCGTGAAGGGGCTGCGGGCGTGCCGCGCCGCCAGGCCCTGGCTCGTCGGGTCTTCGAGGTCGCGCAGGTGCGTCGTCATCACGTGGCACGAGCCGCAGAAGTCCCGCTCGGTGGTGCGGTGCAGGCCGAAGGCCGTGCTGGACACCGCCGTGATGAAGGGAAGCACCGCCAGCCCCAGCAGCAGCCGCAGCCGCACGGTGGCCGTCAGCGCCGGCCGCGCCACGAGGTGGTGGAGCAGGATGAGGGCCGCCGCCGCCGCGCTGACGAGGGTGAGGGCTCCGAAGGGCGTCGTCACGGCTGGGGGGCTCCGTCTCGGCGGGCCAGGGTCGCCGCGCGGGCTCGGCGGCGTCGCGGCGCAGATGGGGCACCGTGCCCTGCCGGGGTGCGGGCGTCACCGGCGGGCCCGGGGGCGCCTCGGCGACGGCTCAGGCCTCTGACTCCCGGTGCGCGCTGCACTCGCCGTCCCGGAGCGCTGTCACGGCGCCAGCGCGTGCACCGTGTCGACGCACGCCGACTTCCCGGCCGCGTGGCACACCGCGCACGACTCGAGGCCGCCCATCGTGGTGTTGAGAATCGTGTGGGCCTGCGCCGCCACCGACGTGTGGCAGCCGGTGCACGCCGCGCTGGTGGGCGGCTCGAACACCGGCGTCGCCGCCACCGCGCCGGGCAGGCAGGCGAGGCCGCCGTCGGCCGGTACGCTCGGGCCGCCGTCGGCCAGCGACAGGGCGCAGCTGCGCAGCTCGCTGCGAGACGGCAGCACGGTGGCCGGGAGCGGCAGGGTGTACGCCGTGGCCGTGTGGCACTTCTGGCAGTCGTTGAGGGGCGCCGGGTACCGCGCCGCCGCGTGCGTCGCGTGGATGAGGTCCTTGAAGTTGCCCGCGCCCGCCGTGACGACGCCGCCGTCGATGGGCACCACCAGGCCGCGGCTGCGCACCAGGTTGGAGTTGTGACACGAGACGCAGTTCTCGACGCTCTTGCGGCTGCCGCCGTGCTCCTGCAGGTCCTGGTGGCACGCCTCGCACTGGCGCTGGGTGACGTCCTTTCGCCGGCTCACCGGGGCGGCGTCGGTGACGGCGAAGGCGCGCACCGGGTCGTCGGCGCACCAGCGCATGCCCGCGTCCGTCGTGGCGCACAGCTCGATGCCCACCTGGAAGCTCCCCGTGTCTCCCGCCAGCAGCTCCGTCGCCGCGCGGTAGGTGAAGACGCCGGCGTCGACGCGCTCGAGGCAGGCGCCGCCGTCGGTGACGACGGCGCAGTCCGGGGCGTTCTCGGCCGTCTCCGAGACGAAGCGGGCCACCTCGACGGTGGGGCCGGCGAAGGTGAAGCGCAGGCGGGACAGCCGCTGCGCGAGGAGGTCGCGCGGCTGGCCGTTCACCTGGGTGAGGAACGTCACCCGCGGGCGGGTGCCGGGCGGCGTGGCCGCCATGGGGAAGATGGTGCCCATGACGTTCAGCCGGTTCGGGTCGCGCGACGGGGCGCGGTGCTTGAGGGTCGTTGGCGAGATGGAGTTGTCGGCGTGGCAGACGATGCACTCGGTGTCGGCGCGCGGCCCGCCCGGGTGCACGCGGTACCCGGCCGGCGCCGTGCTGGCGGCGAACCAGATGCGGTCGTGACAGCCCGAGCAGTTCTCCCGGGTGGGGTTCGTCTTCCACCGGTCGCTCGCCGTGTGGCAGGCCTCGCACTCGTTGAGGTTCCCCGGGTAGGCGACGGTGCTGTAGTCGTGCGCCACGTTGCCGAAGCCGACGAAGCGGTACGGTACCCCGCCGTCGACGCTCTGCAGCCGGGGCCCTGCGTGCAGGTTGTGCACCATCGCCTTGAAGTCGAACGAGGTGCCGGTGTCCGGGTCGATGTCGGCGGTGTTCGTGTGGCACATGATGCACAGCGGCACCTCGCGCCGGGCCCCGCCGTGCGCCTCGAGCCGCGTGTGGCAGGCGTTGCAGGCCTGGTCGGTGACGAGGGCCCGCGTCGCCGTCACCGGCTGGCCGTCGGGGCGGAAGTGGAACACCGCGTTGTCGACCGCGCGCACGCCCTGTGAGGTGCGCGTGGCGTAGAGCCCGACCGAGTGCGTCTTGCCGGCGTTCGCGCCCACGTCGACGACGGCGCCGAAGCGGTAGCGGTACAGGCCGGCCCCGGCCGGTGACAGCTCGGTCCACGTGCCGTTGGTGTCGGCGGCGTTCTGCTGGAAGGTGCCGCCGTCGAAGAGCACGGCGCGGCGGGTGTAGCTGACGTACTGGAGCGGCAGGCCGTCGCTCGCGCGCTGCTCGAGCAGGCCGAGCACCAGCGAGACGCTGACGGCGCCCTCGGTGAGGGAGCCCGTTCGGTCGAGCGGCCGTCCCCCCTCGTCGGTGAGCCGCAGGTCGACGGTCGCGCCGCCGTCGGCGACCCCCGCGTCGAGCACCGTGACGACGAGCCCCGTGCCGGTGAAGCGGAAGTCGCGCCCGTTGGTGCCGGCGTCTCCGGCCGGGCCCTGGGGCCCCTGGGGGCCCGCCGGGCCATTCATGCCAGCGGTGCCTGGAGCGCCGTTCATGCCGTCGCTCCCGGAGGGCCCTGGCGCGCCGACGGGGCCCCGCTCGCCGGCAGGCCCCTGGGCGCCGTTCATTCCAGCGGGGCCCGTGCAGGCCGTCGCCGCCGCGATGGCGCCGGCGGCCGTGAGGATTCGCAGACAGCTCATGGTGATGGACTCCCCTCGATGCGGGTCGATCACTTGCGTGCCCCGTACCAGCCGCGTCAGAGGGGAGGGCCCCGGTGGGGGCGCAGGGCTTGCGCGTCGCCGCGGGTGGGCCGCAGGCTTCGCGTCGTCGGTCGGCGCGTACGGGGTGGGCGCCCGCGGGAGGCCTCCCACGATTCTTGAATGGGCGTGGGGCGACGTGCCCCGCCGCGCCATGCCCCCGTCCCTGCTGCGTCACGCTTCGCGGTGGGCAGCGGTCGCGGCGTGCGGCGTCGTGAGCGGCCGGGCGGTGGCGCAGCAGGCGAGTTGGGTCGACGCCCGCGCGACGATGACGGCGCAGGTGTTTCAGCAGGCGCTGCTGCCGGGCCCCGGGGGCGTGGGGGCGCCGCTCGAGCTGGCGCTGCCGGTGATGACGACGGCCTTTCTGCGCTTCGGGGCCGTCGACCTGCCGGGTGCGCCTGACGCGCTGGGCGGAGAGCTCTCGGCGTGGGGCCGGCTCGGCCCGCGCGACGGGTGGCTCGGAGACGGCGACGTCACCACGGCCTCCGCGCAGCTGCGCACGGGGCGGTGGCGGCTCACCGTCGGGCGGCAGGTGACCCTGCCGGGGACGAGCCGCTTCGTGCGCTTCGACGGCGTGACGGCGGGCGTCCGCGTGGGGGCGGTGGACGTCGACGCGTACGCGGGCTGGGTGGCGCTGCCACGGTGGAGCCTGCCGCGCGGGGCCTGGGTGCTGGGCTTCCTTGGTGAGGCGCTCGAGGACCCGCGGCTGCGAGAGGCGCAGAACCGCGCGGGGCAGCTCACCGCGGGTGCGCGCGTCGGCCTGCGGGCGGGGCCCGTGCGCGCGCTCGTGGGGTTTCACGAGCAGCGTGACGCGGTGGGGCTGGCGGTGCGGGCGGTGAGCGCCGACGTGCAGGGGCAGCCGCTGGCCTGGCTGGCGCTCGGCGGCCATGGCTCGCTCGACCTGACGGGCCTGGCGGTGGGTGGAGGGAAGCCGGTGGGCGTGTCCGAGGCGCGCCTCTTCGCCGACGTCGTCGGGCTGGCCTTCGGCACGGCCTCGCTCGACTACTCGTTTCAGAACACGGCGCTGCTGCTGCCGCAGACGTCGGTGCTGGCGGCCTTCGGCGGCGGCGCGTGGCATGAGGTCGGCGCCGAGCTGACGGCGCAGCTCCCGGCCCGGGTGCGGGTGACGGGCCGGGGCGCGGGGCAGGTGTACGAGCGCGGGGTGCCGGGCGGGCGCGGCCTCGTGCGGGCGCGCTGGTCGCCGGGGCTCGAGGGGCGCTGGCTGGTGCAGGGCGAGCTGCAGCGCACGCAGACGGCCGAGAACGGCTTCCACCAGGTGCGCGTCGGCGCGCGGGGCCGGCTGCTGCGGCAGGTGTCGGCGGCGGTCGACGCGTCGCTGTTCCTCTACGACCGGCCCGTGCTGGGGCTGCGCGAGTCGATGACGGGGGTGGTGAGCGCCGAGTGGGCCTTCGGGCGGCAGCTGCGGCTCCTGGTGTCGACGACGGTGCTGCGAACGCCCTACGCCGCGTTCGAGGTGCAGGGGCTGGCGCGGCTCGTCTTCGAGTGGGACCCGGCGACGGCGGGAGGCCTGCCGTGAGGGCGCGTCGCGCCGCGTCTGGGCGGTTCGATTCCGCGCGCGGGCGGGGGCCGGCATGAGGCGTGTCGGCGCCCTGGTGGTGGGGGTGGTGCTCGTGTCGGCGTGCACGAAGGGGCTGTTGACGCACTTCCCGCATCGCCAGCACCTCGCCGGGCTCGCCTGTGGAGCCCCCGGCCAGCCCGCGTGCCTCTCGTGCGGGAGCTGCCACCGGGGCGAGACGGTGCGCGACGGCGGCGTCGAGGTGGCGACGGGGGCGTGGCACCCGCCGCGCGCGGAGTCGTGCACGGGCTGTCACGATGAGGCCGCGCGGATGTTGGCACGCTCGGTGCGGCCGGCGCTCGCGACGCTGCCAGCAGGGAAAGCCGTCACCTTCGAGCACGACCCGCACCTCGCGATGCCCGCCATCAAGGGGCAGTGCGTGACGTGCCACGCGGGCGCCGTCGGCGACACGGGTGGGCCGCCGCTCTTCCCGCCGATGGAGACGTGCCTGGGGTGTCACGAGCATCGGCGCCAGTTCGACCGCGGCAGCTGCACCGGCTGCCACCGGCCGGGCGACCTGCGGGGCCTGAAGCCCGTGTCGTTCTTGTCGCATGACGCGGCGTGGACGCGGCGGCACGGGCTGGTGGCGCGGAGCGAGCCTGCGCGCTGTGAGAGCTGCCACGCCCAGACGAGCTGCGACGGCTGCCACGACGCGACGCGGCCGATGAGCGCGGCGGCGAGGAACCCGGAGCGGCTCGAGGCCGAGCTGGTGCACCGCTTCGACTTCCTCACCCAGCACGCCGTCGAGGCCGAGTCGCAGCCGGGGACCTGCCTGACCTGCCACGCGCAGCCCGACTGCGACGCGTGCCATGCCGCGCGCGGCGTTTCACCGATGAACCGGGGCGCGGTGAGCCCGCACCCGGGGGGCTGGGCGAGCGGCGCGGGCGCGGCGAGGAACGCGCACGGTCCCGCGGCGCGGAGGAATCTGCTGTCGTGTGCGGCCTGTCACGACCAGGGCGCGGCCAGTACGTGCGTCCGCTGCCACCGCGTCGGTGGGCTGGGCGGAAGTCCGCACCCGGCCGGGTGGCAGGGGGCTGCGCCGGCGGGGGCGCCAGAGTGCCAGGCATGCCACGGAGGGGCGCCGTGACGTCGTCGGGCGGCTCGCGGGAAGAGGTCTCCGGTGAGGTCGGGCGTCGGGTGTCAGGCGTCGAGACTCCGGTCGCGGTGGAGGTGTGCGCGGGGCGTGGTGCAGCGTCCGATGAGGTGGGAGGCGGGAAGGTGGCGCGCCGTGGCGCGGGGCGTGGTGCAGCGTCCGATGAGGTGGGAGGCGAGAAGGTGGCGCGCCGTGGCGCGGGGCGTGGTGCAGCGTCCGATGAGGTGGGAGGCGGGAAGGTGGCGCACGGTGGCGAGGCGGCGTCGGGGTGGCGCGCGGTCGGGGGCATCGCAGGCGCTGTCGTGCAGTCGCCGGCGCGCGCGGCCTCGGCTCGGGCGCGTGGACTCCATACACGCGAGCGCGTCGGCGTTCGGGCGTGTGGCTCGCGCTGGGCGTGGCCGCTGTTCGCCCTCGCGGTGCTGCCGGCGTGCTTCGTCCCGCGCGAGCCGCCGCGCCCGCCACCGGAGTGCGCGCGGTGCCACGGAGACGCCACGCGCGAGGGCACGGCGCTGCAGCAGGCCGCGCCACCGTCGGACACCTTCGGCAACGTCGACGTCAGCTTCCCGAGCGTCGGCGCGCACGCGCTGCACCTGACGGCGAGCCCGACGCACGGCGCGGTCGAGTGTCATCAGTGCCACCCCGTCCCCGCCGTGACCGGGAGCTCCGGGCATGGCGATGGCGTCACCCAGGTGGTGCTGCCAGCGCGCGACGGCGGGCCGGCCCCGCGCTGGGACGTCTCGGAGCGCACCTGCAGCAACTCGTCGTGCCACGGGCCTGTCTCCGGGAGCTGGACGCGCCCCCGCCCGTCCGAGGCGGCCTGCGGGAGCTGCCATGCCACCCCCCCTGCCCTCCCGCACCCGCAGTACGGGGACTGCGGCGCGTGCCATGGCGAGGTGGTGCGCGAGGGCGCCTTCGTCGCTCCCGGGAAGCACGTGGATGGAACGGTGCAGGTGGTGGCGGCGACGTGCGGGAGTTGCCACGGCAGCGACGACTCGGGGGCTCCACCGCGCGCGCTCGACGGCGGTACGAACGTCTCGCAGTCGGGGGTCGGTGCTCACGCGGCGCACCGCGGTGGCGGCGCCGGTGGCCGCCCGGTGGCGTGTGAGACGTGCCATGCGGCGCCCACCGCGGCGGCGCACCCGAACGGCAGCCCCGTCGAGGTGAAGGGCGCGGTCGGGTGGAGCCCTTCGAGCGGTCGCTGCATGACGAGCTGCCACGGGGTGGCCTCGCCCGCCTGGACGAGCGTGGACGCGGGGTTGACCTGCACGAGCTGCCACGGTGCGCCGCCTCCGGTGCCACACCCGGCCGTGTCGCAGTGTGTGCTGTGCCATGGGGCTCCAGCGAAGGAGCGTCACGTCGACGGCGTGGTGCAGGTGGAGGTGCCCGTCGTGTGCAACGGGTGCCACGGGAGCGCCGCGAACGCCGCGCCACCGGGTGACCTCTCGGGGTCGTCAGAGACCGAGCGCGTGGGCGTCGGCGCGCACCAGGCGCACCTCGCTCCGCGGGGCCCGGTTCGGGCGGTGCGCTGCGCTGAGTGTCACGAGGTGCCCATGACGGTGAACGCCGGCCGCCACCTCGACGGTGTCACGCAGGTGCGCTTCCTGGGCGTGGCGCGCGCGAACGGGGCCGCGCCCACGTGGAGTGGAATGACGTGCGCGAGCTCCGCCTGCCATGACACCTCGGTGTGGCGCAGCAGCCCCGGCGGTGGCTCGAGCCCGGCGCCGGCCTGGACGCGGGTCGACGGGAGCCAACGCACCTGCACCTCGTGTCACGGCGCGCCGCCGCCACCGCCGCACGTGCAGCGTGACGATTGCGCCTCGTGCCACCAGAACGCCGCGCCCGACGGCGGCTTCGTCCGGGCCGAGTTGCACGTCGATGGACGCGTCGACTTCTTCGTCCCGTGAGGGTGACGTGTGGTGGTGAACAGTGACGGCGCTCTCGTCGTGAGGCGGGCGCATGAGGCCTGTCGGCGTCGCGCTGGCGCGTCCGAAGGCGCGGAGCGACGGCGCTCTCGCCGTGAGGCGGGCGCATGAGGCCTGTCGGCGCCGCGCTGTCGCGTCCGAAGACGCGGAGCGACGGCGCTCTCGCCGTGAGGCGGGCGCATGAGGCCTGTCGGCGCCGCGCTGGCGCGTCC
>JADCJJ010000188.1 GCA_020247085.1 Myxococcaceae bacterium
CTCGACCACGCCCTCGAACTCGATGCGCTGAGCGTCGGCCGAGTAGACGAACTTGATGCCCATGCCAGGCTCGTCGCCCTCGACGGTGCTCCAGACGACCTCACCGACGAGCTCGAAGGGCGCCTCGCGCTGGGGCACGGCCAGCTTGAAGAGGAAGCGCGTGCCGATGGGCAGGGGCTTCTTCGTCTTGATGAAGGTGCCGCCCTTGCTGATGTTCTTCGTGTAGTCCGCGAAGAACGAGTTGAGCTTCTTGTAGTCGACCTTCAGCTCGATGGGAGCGCGGGGGGCCTGGCGGCCCTCGATGCCCGGTTTCTGGTCTGACGCCATGATGCCTGAGTATACGACTGGGCGATGGCGGAAGTCCTGATTCGCGTCGGCGCGGTGCTCGAGCGCCGCCGCTGGCGCCTCGCGTGGCTTGGGCTGTGGGCCGCGATGGGGGGCCTGCTCACCTTCCCCATCGCGCGGATCCCCGGGTACGAGCTGGCGACGGGCCTCGCGCTGGTGCTGGCCCTCGTCGGGGGCGCCTTCGGCATCGCCCTCGGGCGCGCCCTCTCGCGCGAGCCCATCACCGCGCCGGCGCGCCAGGTGACGGCGGCGTGGCTGGCTGCGTGCCTCCTGCTGCTGGCGCCCGCCACGGTGACCCTCGCGCTCGGCGTCGCGCTGACGCTGTTCACCCTGCCCTGCAGCCCCTTCGAGTTCCTGGCCTTCGTGCCCGTCATCGTGCTGCCCTCAGCCGCGCTGGTGGCGGCGCTCGGCGTGCTGCTCGGCGTCACCGTTCGCCGCGCCGGGGCCCTCCCCGTCGCCTGGCTCGGCGTGGTGCTCGCGAGCGCGCTGCACACCCTCTGGCCCATCGCCACCGGCCCCCAGGTCTTCGCCTACAACCACCTGGCCGGCTTCCTGCCCGGGCCGCTCTACGACGAGAACTTGTCACTCGGCCCGGGGCTGCCGTGGTTCCGCCTGGGCACGCTGCTGCTGACGGCCCTCGCCCTCTCGGTCGCGGCTTTGCGCCTGGGCGGCCTCACCCGCCGCGGGCTCGGGCTGTCGCTCGCGCTGCTCGCCGGCGTTTTGGGGCTCGAGGGCGCGGGGCCCGCCCTCGGCTTCCGCATGACGGACGAGACGCTCGAGCAGCGGCTCGGCGGCCACGTCGAGACCGAGCACCTCGTGCTCGTCTACCCGCGGAGCCTCGCTCCGAAGCAGGTCGCGCGCGCCCTGGGCGACCTCGAGTTCCGGTACTCGCAGCTCGCGGCCTTCGTCGGCGGCGCTCCAACCGGCAAGGTGCGGGTGTGGTGGTACCGCGACGAGGCGCAGAAGCAGGCGCTCGTGGGCGCGGCGAGCACCCAGTTCGCCAAGCCCTGGCGGCGCGAGGTGCACGTCGACGACCGCGGCTTCCCGCACCCCGTCATCAAGCACGAGCTCGCGCACGCCCTGCTGGCCCCGCTCGGCGCCCCTCCCTTCGGCGTCACCGCGCGGGGCCTCGGCCTCGTCCCCAACGTGGGCATCATCGAGGGCCTCGCGGTGGCCGCGGACGACCGGGCCGACGAGCTGACGCTCCAGGAGCGGGCCGCGACGATGAAGCGCCAGCACCTGCTGCCGGACCTGCGGAGCGCCCTCAGCGTGGTGGGGTTCTACGCCGAGTCGAGCGCGCGGGCGTACACCGCGGCCGGCGCGTTCCTCAGGTGGCTGGGAGACACCCGCGGCGCCGCGACGCTCAAGGACCTCTACCGCGATGGTGACTTCGAGCGCGTGTACGGCGAGCCGCTGTCGTCCCTGGTGGCCGCCTGGGAGCAAACCCTCGACGCGGTGCCGCTGACGCCCGAGGCGGTCAACCAGGGCATCGCCCGGTTCAGCGGGCAGAGCTTGTTCGAGCGCCCCTGCGCCCGCGAGGTGGAGCGGCTGTCGCAGGCGGCGAACGAGGCCTCGACGGACGCGGCGGGCGCGGCCGACCTGCTGGGCCGGTGCCAGTCGCTCCAGCCGCGCGAGACCGCCTTCGTCGTCAGGCGGGCTCAGGCGCTGCGCCGCCTCGGGCGCGACGACGAGGCACGGGCCGCGCTCGAGGACGGGCTCCGCGAGGCCGAGGCCGCTCCACCCGCTTGGGGAGACGCGGCCCTCGAGCTCGTCGAGCTCGCCCTGGCCCGACACGACACGGCGGCGGCCCGCGGGCTGCTGGAGCGCGTCATCGAGCGCCGGCTTCCTCCGGCGACCGACCGCCGGGCGCGCCTTCGCCTGTACGGCCTCGACGCGCCAGCGCCGGTGCGCGACGCCATCGACGCCACGTTCACCGAGCCCTCGCCGGCCACCGTCGTCTACCGGCTCACGACGGCGCTCGCCAAGGCCCCACACGACCCCGCGCTCGCATACCTGCTCGGGCGGCAGCTGTTCGTCCGCGAGGCCTCGGCCGATGCGCTCCCTCACCTCGAGCGCGCCCTCGAGGACGCGCCGTGGCCCTCGGTGAAGGCCGAGGCGCTGCGGCTCGCTCTGCCGGCCGCCTACCTGAGCGACCGCTGCGATCGCGTGCGCCACCTCACCGCCCTCTCCCCTTCCCACGCCATGGCCGCGCGCGCCAGCGCCGACGAGTGGGTCGCCCGCTGCGCCCACCGCGAGGCCTCGGCCACCGCGCGCCCATGACGGGCGCTCCGCCTCGCGCCGACCGAAGCGAGGCGGCGGCTTGACTCACACCGGAGCGCGCGCCCGGCCCATCACGGCGCCGGCTCCCAGGCGAACAGCGCCTTGAAGGCGCTCAGGAGCGTCGGCGTCGTGCGGGGCCCGAGGGAGTTCGTCTCTTCGTAGTGGTCGCCCTCGGGCTGCTGGGCGTACGGCCGCGTCGGGTGCAGCACGTAGTCGTACTCGGGCACGATGTAGCCCAGCTCGTCGTTCGCCAACCCCAGCACCACCGGCTTCTCGCCACCCGCCTGCGCGTTGAGGTACGGCCCCGGCGGCGCCTTCGACAGGTCGGGCGGCAGCCGGTTGCCCGCCGTCAACAGCGGCTTGCCGAACGCATAGCGGGCGTCGAAGCCGACGACGAGCTCGGGGAAGATCTCTCCGGGCACGCCGATGAAGCGCACGCCGCCGAGCTGCACCTTGCTCACCTCGGTCCGCACGAAGGGCACGTTCTCGGGAGAGATGCTCTTGTTGCGGTCGAAGTCCACCAGGCCGCGGCGGATGATGTCGACGCCCGGCAGCAGCAGCAGCCGGAACGTCTCGTTGTCGATGGGCAGCTTCACGGTCTGGGCGCCGAAGGCGACGTTGGGCGCCTGCTCCTCGGCCGCGCTCGCGAGGCCCTCGAGGGCGGCGATGGCGATGAGGTCGCCCACCGCCTTCGTCTTGGCGATGGAGCGGTCGCCGGGCACGTCGCCGTCGACGCTCGTGGGCTTCGCGCCCAGGCTCGTCATCAGGCCGCCCACCGAGCCCGAGAAGTACACGCAGGTTCCGCCGAGGCCCTGGGCGACCAGCGACCCGTCTTTCTTGAAGACGCCACGCTCGAGGCCCTCGCGCGTGAAGTGCACGAAGTCGGAGCTGATGAGGTTGTTCACGTCGGCGAGCGTCTCGGGGTGGTTGCCCCAGACGACGAGCGAGCCGATGACGGCGCCTCCCTGGGCCTCGGTGAACTTGAGCACCGTGATGGTGTCGTCGCTGATCCACGGGTCGCGCGTGTCTTCGATGACCTGCCGCGTCTTCTCGCCCAGTGGCACCTGGGCCGAGAACGCCTTCGCCGGCCGCGCCGACAGCATCGCCTCGCCGACGGCCTGGGCCGCGCCCTCGATGAAGACGTCGCGCAGCCACGCGTCGTCGACGCCGCGCTCGGGGAGCACCGCGCGAATGGGGCCCCACTGGCCCATGGTGTCGACGGACTCGTGCGTGTGCGTGGACGACACCAGCACGTAGTCGGGCACGCCCATGCCGCGCTTCGTCACCCGGTCGCGGACGCGCCCGACGTCTTCGTAGAAGAGCCCCACCGCGTCGACCGACACCAGCGCCACCGACACGTCGCCGTTCTCGAACACCACGGCCCGGGCCCACACGTCGTCGAGCACGCCATAGGCCGGGTTCGAGTTGCCGAAGCCCGCCATCCACAGCCCCTGGAACTTCCCGTCGTTCTCCGAGCCGTCGGCGTCGGGGCCCAGGTAGCCGGCCTCGCCCGGGCACTTCTGGTCGCGTCCGCAGTCGAAGAAGAAGTCGGGCTTGCCGTCGGCCTCGGAGCCATCGGCGTCAGGCCGCACGTAGCCGGCCGAGCCCGGGCACTTGCGGTCGACGCCGCAGTCCTCGCCGAAGGCGCCCTCGACGAGCCCGCCGCAGCGCCTCTGGCCGTCGCTCCCGAGCGGCGCCTTCTCGTGGCACGTGTCACCGGAGCGCCGCAGGAAGTCGGGCCGCGGCCGCTCGAAGCCGCGCGGCGTCACCTTCACCGCGGCGATGCCCACCTTGAGCGTGTCCCCGTTCCCCTTCTCGCAGCCGGGGCCATAGGGACAGAAACGCTCGGGCGGCGTGCCCGTGCCCATGGGCTTCTGGGGGCAGGCCGTCAGGGCGAGGAGCAACACGGGCAGAAGGCGCATGGCGCGTCGTTGTAGCGCAGCTTTCGACCCGCCGAACCCCACCCCGGGGGCGCCGCACCTTGGCGTGCGACCAAGCGTCGTTCGGCGTGGCCGTCGGGCGGGACCGCCGCGCGGGGCCTCCGTCGAGGCGAGCGCGGGTGCTGGAGGTCAGCCGTGGGCGCGCTTCGCTCACGGCCGTGATGTCACCCCCAGGAGACAGCCCGGGCGCGGCGACGCCGTCACTCCTCTTCGTCGTCGTAGTCGGGCATCACCTGCTTCTTCGACGGCATCGGCGTCACCTTGTCGGGCGTGTAGACGACGCGGCGGAAGTACCCCTCGCCGTCGACCCGCACGGACACGCCCTTGACGCCGCCGGCGGCCTTCAGCGCGCGGGCTCGGTCGTCCGCCGACAGCGACAGCACGGCGTATGGCCGCCCCGTCTTCGCCGACCGCTCGGCCAGAGACGCGAAGAGCTTCGACAAGGCCGGGTCCTCCGTCACGTCGAGGCCCCGCTCTTCGGCGTCATTCCCGCGGCGGGGGCCCCTCGGCGCGCCCCGGCCACCGTCGCGCGCGCCGTCGGTCGAGGGAGCGCCGACGGGCTTCGCCGCGGCGGACCTCCCGGCTCCGACCGGGGGTGGCGGCGCGGCGGTCTTCAGCGGGGGTGGCGGCGCCTTCACGGGGGCCGGGTCGCGCTCCGGCTTCTGGGTGCGCGGCTCGGAGAAGCCGTTGGCGCCGAGCGACACCCAGCGCCGCTCGACAGTGGGCCGGTTGGTGGCCTTGTTGACGATGAACTGCAGGCAGTCGAGCAGCCAGGTGCGCTTGCCTGGCGAGATGCCTGGCAGCGCCTCGGCCCCGAAGTGCACCGCGACGCCGATGCCACCATCGGCCATGTCCTTCAGCTCGAGCCGCGCCGGGTAGTCCATGCGCTTCAAGATGCCGTCGACGAGGGCCTCGACCTGCGCCTTGCGCTCGGCGCTGGCGGGCGCGACGGGCGCCGGCACAGGGGCGCCGCCCGGGACCGCGGTGACGGGTGCGCTCATTTGCCCTCCGGCGGCTTCGGGGCCGTGGCGGGTTTGGGCGCCGCCTGCCCGGTGCGTTCGAGGTACTTCCGCAAGGCGAACTGCTGCGCGATGGACAGCAGGTTGTTCGTGAAAATGTAGAGCGCCAGCCCGGCCGGGTAATTCATCATGACGGCCGTGAAGAAGATGGGCATCACCCAGGTGATGAGGAAGGCCTGGCCCGGGTCGGTCATCATCTGGGGCTGCAGGCGCTGGGTGACGATCATCGTGACGCCCAGCGCGAGCGGCAGCAGGTACGTCGGGTCCTTGTAGGTGAGGTCGGCCCAGACGCCGACGAACGGCTCGCCGTACAGCTCGTAGCTCGTGCGCAGCGTGGTGAAGAGGGCGCCCCAGATGGGGAACTGCACCAGCAGCGGCAGGCACCCGCCCAGGGGGTTCACCTTCGCCTCCTGGTACAGCCGCATCTGCTCGAGCTGCTGCTTCTCGCGGTCGTCGGGGTACTTCTGCTTGATCTTCTCCATCTCGGGCTGGAGCTTCTTCATCTGCTCCGCCGAGACCATCGCCTTGTGGGTGAGCGGCAGCAGCACCACCTTCACCATCACTGTCAGCAGGATGATGGCGAAGCCCCAGTTGCCGAGCAGGCCGTGGAAGAAGCGCAGGAAGAACAGCAGCCCTTTGCAGATGACGGCCCACACGCCGAAGTCCACCGTGCCATCGAGCCCCACCGCGGCCGCCGGCGCGCCGCCACCCGCGGTCGACAGGGTGCCCACGTTCTGGAGCATCTCGAGGTCCTTCGGCCCGAGGTAGGCGTCGTACTCCTTCGACGCCGTGGCCTGGGGCCCGAGCTCGAGCGGCACGGCGATCTGCACGCGTCGCTCGGCCTTGGCGGCGTGCAGCAGGCACCGCCCGTCGACGGCGCCGCCCGAGGGCCACAGCGCGGTGAGGAAGTACTGCTGGTCGATGGCCACGAAGCCGATGGCGCCCTTCTCTTCGAAGTCGGTCTTCTCCGAGCCGCCGCACGAGAGAAACGTGCCCTCTTTCTCGCCCGGCATGTGTCGGCGCACGTCCTCACCCGAGCGGCAGAGCACCGACGCCTGGTTGCCGATGCTGCCGAAGAGGCTGGGGGCCTCTTCGTCGGCGGGGTTCACCGCCCGCACCGCCTGCACCACCAGCTCGCCCCTCTGGGCCACCGCGCTCGTGTTGGTGACGGCGACGGCGAGGTGCACCTGGTAGCCCCGCGGGTCGCGCTCGGTGCGCTTCACGTCGGGCGTCAGGCCCTTCGCCTCCGGGTCCCAGGTGAAGGTCTTCACCACCCGCCACGGGCCCTCGGCGCCGGTGAAGACGAGCCGGCCGGGCGCCTCTTCGGTCACCTCGTAGCGGAGCGTGCCCGCCAGCGGCGCGCCCCCGACGATGCTGACGCCGAGCTGCGGCGCCTGCCCGGGGACGGGGTTGGCGAGGTCCATCTGCTCGCCGGGGGGGAACTGCTTGCCGACGAGGCGCTGGTAGCCCTCGGCGACGGACAGGCGCTGCGTGTCGCGCTCCCGGACGCCCGTGAGGACGGCGTCGACGAGCCCCGCTCCCTGCGAGGTGAAGGTCATCTTCATCGACGAGCGCACCCGCTCCAGCGTGCGCAGCGGCACCTCGACCGGCGCGCTCGGCGCCGCCTGCGCCACCCCGCCGTCCTCGAGCGCTACCGGGTCCGGCGCTGGCGCCACCGCCACGGCGACCCCGCCGTCTTCATCGACGCTCGCATCGGCAACGACGGCGACACCGCCGTCGAGCGCGGCGAGCCGGGCGCGCTCCTTCTCGGCCTCGGGGCCCCAGATGAAGATCTGGAACACCATGGTGAGGCCCAACATCAGGGCGACGGCGAGGTAGAGGCGCTTCTGCGTGTCCATGGGGTTCTAGCTTTCGCGGTGCGGCGCAGCGTCGGGCAGGTTCGCCGCCAACCGCCGGGCGAGCTGCGGGTCGACCGAAGAGACGAGCGACGCCGCATCGACGCCGTCGCGCGGCGGCACCGGATCGATGCCCCCGGGGTGAAAGGGGTGGCACCTCGAGAGGCGACGCGCCGTCAACAGCACGCCCCGCAGCGGCCCGTGCACCGTGATGGCCCCCATCGCGTAGACGCTGCACGAGGGGTGGAAGCGGCACAGCGGCGGCAGCAGCGGAGACAGCACCGCCTTGTAGAGTCGGAGCGGCACGAGGAGGAGCGTCGCCACGAGCCCGGGCGCGGCGCGACGGGGGCCGGCGAGCGCGGTGCTCATGTCGAGGGGAATCTCCTGGCGAGCTCCACGGTCACCCGCTCGAACGCCCGCTCGAACGTGGCCCACGCGGCCGTCGCAGCGCTGTTCCTCGCGATGAAGACCAAGTCGAGCCCCTTCGGGAGTTGGTGACGGCGGGTTCGGGCGAGCTGGCGCAGGCGCCGACGAACGCGGTTGCGCACCACGGCGTTCCCCACCTTGCTCGAGACCGTGAAGCCGATGCGCGTCTCGTCGAGCCCAGCGGCCCGCCGCTTCGCGAGCGCGAGCACGCAGTCGGCCGACACCTTGACGCCGGTGTCCTGCACGACGAGGAACTCACGGCGCATTCGCAGGCGCGCCGATTTCGGGAAGGCGTAGCGACGCGCGCTCGACACGCGCGGCCTTACTTGTCGTAGGCGCGAACGACCAGGCGCTTGCGGCCCTTGGCGCGGCGGCGCTTGAGCACCTCACGGCCGGCCTTGGTGGCGTTGCGCTTGCGGAAGCCGTGCGACCGGTTCCGCTTGATCTTCGAGGGCTGATACGTCGGGACTCGCTTGGCCACGGGGTGGCTCCTTCTCTTCGTCGACCGGAGGGGCCGCCGTACAGCATCGCTGCTGGCCGCCGGAACCCCACGTTCTTGTTGGGAGACCTCGCGGGACTCGCGAGGTGGCGCGCCCGTCTATGCCTACCCTTCACTCCACGTCAAACACGAAGTGCCGTCAGGGTGGGTCCACCGGCGCGCCGAAGCCAGCAGCCCCGGGGCCCGAACGAGTGAGCCGTCGCGATCGCGCCGCCAGCGGGTGAGGCTGACGGGCCGCGCGGAAGCGCCCTGCCACACGACGCGTGGCCGGGGCGCTGGCTCGCTCGGGCGTGGTGCGAGGGTCAACCGAGTTCGGCGCGCCTCGCCGCCCCGAAGGTCCCACCAGCGGCATTCCCGGCCCATCGCCAGCCCGGCGCATGTCTACGCCCGGTCGGTGTTGGCGCTCCCCCCGACCGCGCGGGGCATCGCCCTCTTCGCTTCTCCGGCCCGCCACCACCGGAGGACCTGTCTGGCTTTCGCCGTCGACCCCTCGCGCCCCCCTGGGCCTCCCGTCACGGTGAGGTGGCGGACGCGGTCGGCCTGGCGGCGGCGCACAGTCCGGAGGAGTCGGCGCCCCTGCGCGCGCCCCGAGGGCGATCGACCTTCTCGAGCAACGGCCCCGCAGAGAGGTCACCGCCGGCGCGCCCTCCCCCACGCAGCCCTGCCGCGGGTCAGCCGAGCGCGGCGATCACTTCGACGCCGTGAAGACGAACGGGAAGGCGACGGCGACCTCGTCGTCCGGCGTGAAGGGCAGCACCCAGCGCTGGGCAATCGTCGCGATGCAGCCGGACACCTCGGCGTCACCCAGGGTGCCCTCGGACAGGTCGAGCGACGTCACGCGGCCGCGCGGGGTGATGGAGAACCGGAGCACCAGGCGCCCCGAGAGCGTCGGGTTCCGCTTCAGCGCCCGCGCGTAGCAGGACTGGATCGCGCCGCGGCGGGCGCGCACCCAGGCGGCGAGCGCGTCGGCGGGGAACTCGGTGACGTCGACGGACAGGGGCTCTTCGCGCACCCGGCCCGTCACCGCCGTCTCCCGCCGTTCGACGAGCTCGACGGCGCGGGCGCCGCTCGTCCCGATGGGGTCGACCTGCGCCGTCCCTCCGACGTCATCGCCCTTGAAGCCCGCGCGCAGCGCCTCGGCGGCTGTTTTGGCGTGCGCCCCGCCGGCGCCACGCAGCGCGGCCGCGACCGAGGTGCCCGCCGGGTCGCCCGAGACGAGCTCGCTCCACGGGCTGTCGCCTTCACCGCGGGCGCCGATGACGACCAGGAGCCCGGCGTGCGAGACCCGCTCCTTCAGCGCGTCGCCCGACGGCTTCGGCGGGGCCTTGCTGGCAGTCTGCGGCTCGGCCGACGACGCCGGCCTTGGCGGCGCGCGCGCGGGCTTCGCCTTCCCCGGGGCCAGGGGCGCGAGCGCCACGGGCGTCTCCGCCGGCCTTTGGAGCGGCAGCAGCACCGCCCCGAAGCGGCCCCGCTCGAGCTCGGCCAGCGAGGGGTCCGGCTCGACCGGCGCCGGCTGTGACGCCACGTAGCCGGCCGCCGCGAAATGCACCGCGAAGACGACCGCGAGCACCGTGACGAACGAGCGGTCGACCTTCTCGATGAGGCTCCGCGCCCCCCGCGGCAGCTCGACGCCAGGCGCCGCTGGAGGAGGCGTCACCAGATGGAACAGCACAACGACGTCACCCACCCTCACCCGCCCCCGCGCACCCTCGGCGAGCGGGACGCGCCGGGGCTGCTCCGAGAGCGGCCCCGCTCGCCCCGAGACCTCGACGCGCCCCTCGAGCGACGGCGCGGCGACGAGCACGGGGCCTGCCTTCGTCACCTCGAACAGCGGGACGCGCGAGGTCGCCTCGCTCGTGGGGACGGAGAAGGTCGCCCGGGGGTCGGCCCCGACGGTCACCTTCGCCCTCTTCCCGACCGGCAGGGTGCGGTCCTCGAGGATGCGGCCTTCGGAGATGACGGCGATGCGAAGCGCCTGGCGAGCCGGGGTGGACATGCGAGCCTCGACAGCGGGCTCCCGGTGCCGGTTCCCTGCTGAAGCAACGGCGCGTCTCGAGGGGCGTGCGGTTCGCCCCCTGCCCGCGCTATGCAGCGGGCGACTCTTGGGGGGCCCCCGAAATGCCGCGCGCCAGCATCGAGATCACCTCCCGTATCGCGCCGATGGCGCTGGCCCTGGCTCGTGCCCGGGGGCTCGACCCGGCCGTGTTCATCGAGCGCCACCAGCTGCCACGGGGGCTCGACTGGGCGCAGGCTGGCAAGCTCGAGGTGACGCTGCCGGCCGACCGGCTCAGGGCGCTGCTCGACGACCTGGCTGACGCGCTCGGGCTCCCGCACCTGGGGCTCGAGCTCGCGGCGTCACGGCCGCGGGGGGGCTACGGCGTCACCGAGTTCCTCGTGCGCTCCGTCGGGACGGTGCGCGGCGCCTGCGAGAACCTCATTCGCTTCAGCGCGCTCCTCGCGCCGAGCCAGACCTTCCGCTTCACCGAGACGGCGCGCGAGGCCGAGCTCTCGCACGGTGTCCCGGGAAAGCCGGGGCTCCTGTCGGTACATCACCACGAGTACACGCTGCTCGTGCTCGTCGAGACCTTCCGCAGCATGGTCGACGACGCGCAGGTCAACCGGGTGTGGTTCTCACACGGGCCCCGGCCCGACCCGGCCCCCCTGCGCGCGGCCTTCAAGACCCAGGACATCGCCTTCGACGCCGAGCTCAGCGGCTTCTCGTTCGACCGCCGCTTCCTCGACATGCCGGTGAAGACCGGCGACCCGGCCCTCTACGCCTTCCTCGAGGAGCACGCGAACGCCGCGCTGACCTCGAGGCCGAGGCAGGACGACTTCGTCGACCGCGTGCGCGAGTCCCTCCGGCAGGCGCTCAAGGCCGGGGAGCCCAACGTCGAGCGCATCGCGACGCGCCTCGCGATGTCCGGCCGCACGCTCCAGCGCCGCCTCGCCGAGCTCGACACGTCGTTCCAATCGGTGCTCGACGAGGTGCGCTTCGACCTGGCGCGCGCCTACCTGAAGGACCCGCGGCTCGAGCTGACGCAGGTCGCCTACCTGCTGGGGTACTCGGAGCTGCGCGCCTTCGACCGCGCCTTCAAGCGGTGGGCCCGCCTCACGCCCGGGGCATGGCGCGAGCGCCGGGTCGGCTGACCCGCTGGGGCTGGCGCAAGGTGTCCACCAGCGTGTCGCTCCCGGCCCGCGTCGCGTCCGACAAGCTGGCACCATGCGCGACCCGCTGCACCCAGCCCTGGAGCCCGCCGCGCCGGCCCGCCGCCCCCGGGCGCTGGCCGGCGCGAGGATTCAACGCGTCACGCCCCTCCTCGACGAGCGCGGAGACGAGAGCGGCGAGCACAGCCTGGTGGCGCTCGTCGACGACCGCGAGGTTGAGGTCCGGTACGACGACGGCAGCGGCGCGCTCGCGCTCGAGGCGGGTGACGAGGTTCGCGAGCTGACGCGGAGCGAGGCGAAGGACCTCGCCCGGGCCCTTCTGGTGCACCAACAGAGTGTACCGTGGGACGACGGCGTGCTCGGCCGGGTGCTGCTGAGCCTCAATGAGGCGATTTTCCCCGTCAGCCTCGACGGCTTCACCGCGCGCTCGGTCAGCGACCTGGGCGAGGTGATTCTGCTCGCCGGAGCCTCGGGGCCGCTGGCGGTCGACGTCACGCTCGACACGTCGAGGGGCACCCTGACGCTCGTCCTGCCAAGGACGGGCGGCGGCACCCGGAAGCGCGCCCCGACGACCCAGGAGGCCCACGACCTCTCCCGCGCGCTGCAGCACCAGCTCCGGCGTGAACCGCGCACGGAGAAGAAGCGCCTCTTGTCGCTCGCGCTCGAAGCGGTCCGCCGGTTCGCCTCGCACTGACGGCGGCGACGGCGCCCGTCAGCACGGCAAAGCCTCATCACGGCCAGCGCCTTTCCGCCGCTCCCGCGCGCGCCCTCCGGCAGGCCCCGCCCGACCGCCGCGTGGCCCTGCTGACACCGCTGCCTCCGGCGCTGCGAACGACGGACCTCGTCCGCAGCCCGCGGCCCACGTCAGCCGGGCGTCGAGGGGCGTCGAGGGGCGGCCAGCGCCCAAGGCGGCCCGTCGTCACCTTCGCGGCCCTTGCGTTCGCTCGCCCCGTGCTCCGCGTCAGCGCTGGCGGGCCGGCCTTCGGCGAAGGCCTCACGCCGGGTGCCCGAGGCAGCCGTTTCGACCGCTCCGGTCTGCGCCCCGAGCCGAGGTTGCGGCGCCCCAACCATCGGGCGACGATGCTACGTCACCGTCGGCGTTCTGCTCCGGGAGCCTCTCTTCGTGAACCCCCTCATCCGTTGGCCCCTCGGCGTCGTGCTCGCGAGCGCGCTCGTCGCCTCTGGCTGTACCTGTGGAAACGCCGTCAACGTCGGCGGCAGAGCCCCCGACGCTGGCGGCGGGCCGTCGGGCACGGGCGGCGGCGGCGTGGTGGCCGGCGGCGGCGCGGCGGGCGGTGGCAGCGCGGGAGGCTCGAGCGCGGGCGGAGACCCCACGGGCGGCGGGGGTGGCGGTGACGCCGTCGACGGGGGTGAAGACGGCGGGTCGACCCAGCTGTGCTCGCTGGTGTCGTGCACCTCGGCGAACGCGAACTGCGGGCCGGTCGGTGACGGCTGTGGCGGCTTCATCTCGTGCGGTACCTGTACGCCGCCGGAGACGTGCGGCGGAGGCGGCACGCCCTCGCGATGCGGCGGGTCGATGGGCTGCATCCCCCGCACCTGCGCCAGCCAGGGCGCCACCTGCGGGCCGCTGAGCGACGGGTGCGGCGGCATCGTACAGTGCGGCGCCTGCACGGGCCCCGGCGAATCGTGCGGCGGCGGCGGAACCCCCAACCGCTGCGGCGTCGCCGGCACGAACCTCGTCGACGGTGGCTGCGTGCCGAGAACGCAATGCCCGGTGGGGCTCAACTGCGGGCCGATCGCCGACGGGTGCGGAGGCACCCTCTCGTGCGGCACCTGCACCACCGCCGGGCAGAGCTGCGGCGGTGGCGGCGTGGCGAACGTCTGCGGCACGACGAACACCTGCGTCCCGCGCACGTGCCAGCAGGCCGGCGCCACCTGCGGCCAGGTGGGTGACGGGTGCGGCGGGCTGACGCCCAACTGCGGCACCTGCCCCGCCGACGCGGGCATCATCTGCGGCGGCGGCGGCATTCCCAACGTCTGCGGCACCAACGTGCCAGACGGCGGGCTCTGCACCAACCTGTGTCAGCAGCAGAACCGCTGCGACGCGGGCGTCAACACCGTCACCGGCACAGTGCGCGCGCCGACGCCGCCGGCCTACCTCGCCCCCGGCCAGCAGGCAGACCCGATTCCCGGAGCGCTCGTCTACGTGCCCAACGGCACCGTGCAGCCCCTCCCCCAGGGCGTGTCCTGCACTACCTGCGCAGGCCAGGCGTCGGGGAGCCCCCTCGTCACCGCGACCACCGGCACCGACGGCACCTTCACCCTCTCGAACGTGCCCTGCGGCGCCAACATCCCCCTCGTCATCCAACTCGGAAAGTGGCGGCGGCAGGTGACGCTCCCCTCGGTGGCCTGCTGCGGGAACACCGCGCTCACCGCGGAGCAGACGCGGCTGCCGCGCACGCAGTCCGAGGGCGACCTGCCGCTCATCGCGATGGTCACGGGAAACGCGGACCCGATGGAGTGCATCCTGCCGAAGGTCGGCATCGCCCCGAGCGAGTTCAGCCTGCCGTCGGGCAACGGCCGCGTCCGCTTCTTCCGCGACAACGGCACCAACTTCTCGGGGGGCGCCCCGGGTGAGGGTTCGCTGTTCGGCAACCCGTCCGAGCTGGCGAAGTACGACCTGGTCATCGTCGACTGCGTGGGCAGCCCGGTGGCGCAGGACGCGACGCGGCTCGCGAACCTGCGCACCTACCTCAACAGCGGCGGTCGCCTGTACGTGAGCCACTACGGCTACGTCTGGCTCCACACGAACTCGCCGTTCAACTCCGTGGCGAGCTGGGCGGTGGGCACCAACCCGCCCGACCAGCTCGCGTTCATCGACACGTCGTTCCCGAAGGGCGCGACGTTCTCGCAGTGGATGCAGCTCACCGGCGGCTCTCCAGCCGGGCAGCCGGGCCGCATGAACGTGCAGGAGGTTCGCCGGGACACGAACGGGCTGCCAGCCTCATCGCCGGCCCAGCGGTGGGTATTTTCGTCGAACCCGTCGGGGAGCGGCGCCATCCCCCTGCAGTTCACCTTCAACACTCCGGTCGGCGTCCCCGCAGCGCAGCAGTGCGGGCGGGTGTTGTTCTCTGACTTCCACGTCTCGACCGGCGGCACCGGCGGCGGCACGTTCCCCTCGTCGTGCGGCTCGGCGAGCCCGATGTCGGCACAGGAGAAGGTGCTCGAGTTCATGATCTTCGACCTCACCTCGTGCATCCAGCCGGACAGCGGCGGCCCGGTGTGCGCACCGCGCACCTGCCAGCAGCTCGGCTTCTCTTGCGGGCAACAGGGCGACGGCTGCGGCGGCGTCGTCAACTGCGGGTCCTGCCCCGCGGGGCAGTTCTGCGGCGGCGCTGGGACCCCGGGCGTGTGCGGCAGCACGAGCTGCACACCGCGCACCTGTCAGGCGCAGAGCCTCGAGTGCGGCCAGGCCGGCGACGGCTGCGGCAACGTCATTCAGTGCGGCAGCTGTCCTCCGGGGCAGGTGTGCGGCGCCGCCGGCCCCGGGCGGTGCGGCTCCGGAGGGTGCACGCCGCGCACGTGCCAACAGCTCGGCCTGTTCTGCGGCCCCGCAGGCGACGGCTGCGGCAACGTCATTCAGTGCGGCCCGTGCACCGCCCCGGACACCTGCGGCGGCAACGGCATGCCGGGCGTCTGCGGCAGGCCGGCCTGTCAGCCCCGCACCTGCCAGCAGGCGTCGGCGCAGTGCGGCCTCGTCGCTGACGGCTGCGGCGCCACCGTCGACTGCGGGCCCTGCCCTGTGGGCCAGACGTGCGGCGGTGCGGGCGTGCCCAACCAGTGCGGCGGCATCATGTGACGGCGGCCCGCCTCGGAGGGCCCGGCGGAGGCTGATGCACCCGACTCCAGGACGGCGCCTCGAGGGCACGCCGCCCCCTCGCTCCGCCGGCGGGTCCTGGCCTCGTCGCCGGGGACGCTCGACGGAGCGCGGAAGCGACGACCGTCCCTGCTCTCGACCCGCGGTCAGCCCCGTCGCGAGCCCTCCCCTCGCTTGCCCCCTGCGGGTCCTGGCGTCGTCACCGGGGTCACGACGCCCCTCACGCGCCGCCCGGTGTCTCCCCACCGCGCACGGCGCGCTCGACGAGCGCCCACAGCGCCTCGCGGTCGGCCTCGGACTCCTTCGTGAACGAGAGCGGGTGAGTCGAGACGGGCTCCCGGTCGAACCACAGCAACCCGCTCTTGCCGGCGAGCCGTGCGGCCGCCGCGAGCCACACCACCGTGTCGGCGCCTTCGTCGGGCGTGCGCAGGATGTGCCGGGTGAAGCGGTGGAAGGTGGGCAGGCTGGTGCGCACCGCCGGCGTGTCGGCCCAGCCCGGGTGCATCGTCGAGAAGGTGACGTCGGGGTGCTTCACCGCCCACAGCTCCGAGAGGATGACCTCGGCCCGCTTCGTCTGCGCGTAGGCCACCACCCCGTCGAAGCGCTGTACGTCGCCCGTGAGCTGCGCCAGGTCGAGCCGCTGCGTGAACATGCCGCCCGACGTCACCGTCACCACCCGCCCCTTCGTGGCGAGCAGCCCGGGCATGAGGCCCGCCGTCAGCGCGTGGGGCCCCAGCACGTTGGTGGCGAAGGTGAGCTCGTGCCCCTCGTCGGTGCGCTGCAGCGTCTCGGGCAGCACGCCCGCGTTGTTCACCAGCACGTCGACGGGCCGCTCGAAGCCCTCGATGAAGCGCCGCACGTCGGCCAGCCGCGAGACATCGAGCCGGTGCAGGTGGAGCCGCGCGGCGGGGAGCTGCGTCGCGATGGCGTCGACGGCTGCGCGGCCACGGCCCTCGTCACGACACAGCAGGTGCACGCTGGCGCCGAGTGCCGCCAGCGCCCGCGAGGCCGAGAACCCGATGCCCGAGTTGGCCCCCGTCACCAGCACCGTCTTGCCGGCCAGCGACACCTGCAGGTCGCTCGCGACGAAGCGGCGGGCGTGGCGCCGGAAGCCGAAGCGATCGAACGAGAAGACCACGGAGGCGTCGAGCAGCGAGTCGAGGGCGCGCATCGCCGAGCCGTCTAACCGCCCGGCGCGCAGCCGCCAGCGCCCGACGGGTGGGGCCGCGTCGACCGGCGCGCAGCCGAAAGCACTCGACGAGCAGGGGCTCACCTGACGGCGCGGGGTCGCGAGCGCCCGGCGTTCGACGCCTCGATCCCCCGCGCTCCGAGGGCCTCCTTTCGCCCGACGGCGCGCGGTCGCGAGTGCCCGAGGGTGGACACCTCAACTCACGGCGCGCAGCCGTGGGCGCCCGACGCTCGGCGCCTCGCCTGTCTGCGCTCGACCTCGCGCTCCGGCCTCTCGCCGTCCGGCCCCTCGACGCGCGACCTCGCCTCGCGCGCCCATAGCAACGCCGCCTGGGCTGGCGCCGCGAAGGGCCGGCAGTCGGCGCGCCGCCGCACGCCGCTACTCGACCCATCGCAGCGGAGACACCTCGGTGTGCTGCGCGCCGACGGCGAGCACGCGCGGGCCGACCCGCTCCCCGCCCGGCAGCACCAGCTCGACGGGGTGCAGGCCGACGCTCACCTCGAGCTGCTGGGGCGCGAAGCCGACCGACCGGCCGTCGACGAAGACCTCGGCGCGCAGGAAGCGCTCTCCGCCCACGGCGATGACCCCGGTGCGAGGGGGCGCCCGCGGCGGCTGGGGCGCGGCGGGCGCCGGAGGCTTCGGCGTGACGGGCATGGGCGCCGGCGCGGGCGAGACCTCTGGCGCGACGGCCACCGGGCGCGTCACCACGGCGGTGCGGTCGGCGTCGAGCGGGGCGAAGACCAGGTCGTCGGCAGGGGCCTGCACCTGCGGGGGCCGGCTCAACGACAGCGCGAGCCCGACGAGGCCCGCGGCCAGCGCGGCGGCGACCACCGCCAGCGGCCAGACCCGACGGCGCATGGCGGGCACCCGCGGCGGCCCCGCGATGGGCGGCGCGGCGGGAGGCGGGGCGCAGGCGGCGACCATCGCCGAGAGCGTCGCCTCGAACGGGTACCCGGGCGCCAGCGCCTCGACCACGGCCTCGCAGGCCTCGGCGAAGGCCAGCGCCGTGGAGAACCGGGCGTTGCGGTCGCGCTGTACGGCCCGCGCGACGAGCGCGCCCACTGCCGGCGGGAGCGCAGGCGAGAGCTCGAGCGGCACCCCGGCGAGCAGGTCGACGAGCGCGTTCTCGTCACCGAGCGGGCTCGTCCGGGTGATGAGGACATGGAGGGTGCAGCCCAGTGAGAAGACGTCGGCGCGCCCGTCGAGGTCCCCCTTCGTCGCCTGCTCGGGCGCCATGTAGCTCGGCTTGCCGCGGGCCACGCCAGCCAGCGTGGGCTCGGTGCGGTGCTGCCAGCGGGCGATGCCGAAGTCCGACAGCTTCACTTCGCCGCGGCGCGAGAGGAGCACGTTCTGGGGGCTGACGTCCCGGTGCACCACCTGAAGCGGCGCGCCCCGCTCGTCCGTCGCCGTGTGCGCCGCGTGGAGCGCGCGCCCGACCCGCGCCGCGATGCCGAGGGCGAGGGGCACCGGCAGCCCGGGCCCCGCCGCCTGGCTGGCGAGCCGGCCGGCGTCGACGCCGTCCACCAGCTCCATCACCTGGAAGGCCACGCCGTCGTCGAGGCCGAAGTCGACGACCGAGACGACGTTCGGGTGATGCAGCGCGCTCGACACCCGCGCCTCGTCGACGAAGAGGCCGGCGAGCTGCGCGTCGGCGGCGCGCTCCGGCGCGATCCGCTTGACCGCCACCCTGCGGCGAAACCCGGACTCACCGTGGGCCACCGCCTCCCACACCTCGGCCATGCCGCCGCGCCCCAGCAGCCGGATGAGCTCGTATTTTCCGGCCAGGCGCGTCATCGCTGACACGATGCCAGAGCCCTGCCGGGAACGCTGCATTCGGCCACCGACGTGCCACGCTGCGGTGGCCATGCGCCTGTGCGTCAACTACCCGGTCACCGCTGGCCGCCTCGTGCTGCGCACCGCCCTCGACTGGGAGCGCGACGTCGAGCCGGTGAGCACCTCGCCGACGCAGGCATGGTTCGAGATCGACGTCGCGCCGCCAGCGCTCGAGCTCAAACCGGTGCTGCGCGACGGCGGCCAGACCCACTGGGCGAAGGGGCCCAACTCGGTGCTGACGCCCTGGGAGCGGGACCGCGGGCTGTGGCCCTTCTTCTTCGAGCCGCCGCACGGCCGCGTGAGCGACCTCTTGCAGGTGCAGCACGACGGCGTCACCCGCGCGGTGCGCGTCTACCACCCGCCCGGCTACGACGAGAACCCGCTGCGCGCCTTCCCGGTGCTCTACATGCAGGACGGGAAGAACCTCTTCTTCCCCGAAGAGGCCTTCGCCGGCAGCGAGTGGCGCGTCGACGAGACGATGGACCGGCTCGACCAGATGAACGCCATCCGCAAGTGCGTCGTCGTCGGCATCTCTCCCGCAGACCGCATGCGCGACTACACGCGCGCAGGCTACGACGCCTATGGGCGCTTCGTCGTCGACCGCCTCAAGCCGCTCGTCGACCGGCACCTGCGCACCCGCCCGGAGCCCGCCTCGACGGTGGTGATGGGCTCGTCGCTCGGCGGCGTGGCGGCGATGCACCTGGGGTGGACCTGGCCTCACGTCTTCGGCCGCGTGGCGGCGCTGTCGGCCACCTTCGGCCACTTCGACGACCTGTTCGACCGCGTCGCCCGGCACCCGAAACCCGAGCTGCTGGTGTACCTCGACAGCGGCTGGCCGAAGGACAACTTCGAGGTCACCAACGCGATGCGCGACCTGCTGCTCCACCGGGGCTTCCGCCTGGGCGTCGACCTGATGCAGTTCAGCGTGCCCGAGGGCCGCCACGCCGAGGAGGCCTGGGCCGCGCGGCTGCACCTGCCGTTCCAGTTCTTCTTCGGCCGCGCCTGGCTCGCCCAGCGCGGCGACGTGTGAGATGGAGCCGCCGTGACGACGCCCTTCCTCCTCACGCTCGCGCTCGCGGCCGAGCCTCCGGCGGTGGTGGTGGTGTCGCCAGACGACCCGGCGCTGGCCGCCCGCGCGCTCGAGACCGAGGGCCTGCCGGTGCGGCTGTCGAGCGCGGCGATGCCGGCCATGGCCGCCGCCGAGGCCCCGGGCGTGACGGACGAGCGCGTGGTGGCCGCGCGCAAGGCCTGGGTGCAGGCGGACTTCCAGCGCTGCCTCTCGGCCCTGGCCGACGACGCGCTGGTGACGGACGCGCTAGGGCGCCGAGACGCTACCGCCGCCGCCCGCGCGCTCGCCTGGAGGGTGGCCTGCAAGGTGGGCGCCCGGCAGCCCGAGGGCGCCCGGCGCGACGCGGAGTGGCTGGCGGCGCTCGGGCTCGCGCTCCCGCCCGACGTCGGGCTGATGACGCCCGACGTGGAGACCCTCTTCCCCGCCGCCGCCCGGGCCGTGGACCAGGAGGCGCGGGTGGGCGTCACCGTGGAGAGCTCGGTCGCCGGTGCCGCGGTGGCCGTCGATGGGCGGCCCGGCGCGTGCATTGCCCCCTGCCGCATGGAGCTGCGCCGGGGCGTCCACGTCATCGAGGTGTCGGCCGACGGCTACACGCCGCGGCTCGCCGTCGCGGCGGTGGCGGCGCCGGGCGTGGCGCTGACGCTCCCTTTGACGCCGGCCGACCCGTCGCTGGCGAGCGCGCAGTGGGCGGCGCGGCGGGCCGCGGGAGAGGCGGTCGACTCGGGCAGGTCGGCGCGACTGCTGGCTACCGCGCTGCGGGCGTCGCGGCTGGTGGTGCTTGCGGCCGGAGAGGGCGGTCTCGTGCGCGGGGCGCTGGCCGTCGACGGCGTGGTGCAGGCGCGGGGGGAGCGCGAGGCGGTGCCGGCGCTGGTGACCGACCTGCTGGTGCGGGGGCGCGTCGTGGCGCCGTCGACGCCCTGGTGGAAGCGCTGGCCCTTCTGGGTGGCGGTGGGCGCGGCCGTGGTGGCCACCAGCGTCACCACCGGCGTCGTGCTGGCGAACCGGCCCGTCACCACGCGCGTGGAGCTCTCGCCGTGAGGGCCGCGTGGCTCGTGGTGGCGCTGGCCGCCTGCACGGTGCAGCGGCAGGTGTCGCTCACCTTCGGAGCCGAGGGCGAGGGGCTCGACGGCTTCATGTGCCGCGACCCGCAGGGGCAGCTCCTGCTCGACCGCGCGAGGGACGGTGACGGCGGCGTGCAGGCGGCGGCCCTCGTCTTCGACTTCGTACGCCTGGGCGGCGTGCCCGGGTGCCGCACCGGCCAGCTGGTGAAGTGGTGCGCGAGCCGCGAGTGCCGCCCGCTGCGCCAGACGCGCGCGTGCGTGCCGGTGACGCTGCCGGTGGCGGCGCCGATGATGAAGCGCGAGGCCCTGCGCGGCGCCATCCTCGAGGCGCTACGCCGCGCGGGGAGCACCGGCGTGCTCGACGACGCGCCCGACGAGTTCGTCATCGTCCGGGCCGTCGGCACCCTCGAGTCGTGCGAGGCCCTGACCCCGAAGCCGGCCGACGTCGACCTGCCGGCCTTCGACTCCGGCGCGCTGCTGGGCTGCGCGTACTCGTGCCCGGTGCTCCTCGACCGCGTGGAGCAGGACGTCTACCTGGGCTTCGAGACGCTCACCGCGCAGTGCGAGCAAGGCGTGCGCACCTGCAGCGACGGGCAGCTCCAGTGGCAGCCCTGAGTGGCGCGCGTCACTTGAGGCCGTGGCGCGTCAGCAGCTCGATGAGGTGCGAGCGGTCCATCTTCGCGTGCCGGGCGGCGGCCGACACGTTGCCGGCCGTCACTTCGAGCAGCCGCGCCAGATAGTGCTTCTCGAAGCGGTCGAGCACCCGGGCGCGGGCGTCGCGGTAGGGCAGCTCGGGGCCAGGGTCGCTCGGCGACGTCGCCGGTGACGCGGCGGCGCCGTCGAGGGCCGGCCGCTCACCCATGGCCAGGGTCGCCTCGACGAGGTTCTTCAGCTCCCGCACGTTGCCGGGCCAGCGATGGGCCCGCAGGGCGGCCAGGTCGTCGGCCGAGAAGAGCGCGGCGGGCGAGCCGTCGGCGCCGAGCTCGACGAGGAAGTGGCCGACGAGGAGCTCGAGGTCGTCGAGGCGCTGCCGCAGCGGCGGCACCTCGAGGCGCACCACCGCCAGGCGGTAGTACAGGTCGAGCCGGAAGGCGCCGGCGTTCACCTCGGCCTTGAGGTCGCGGTGGGTGGCGGCGACGACGCGCACGTCGACGGCCACCTCATCGGAGCCACCGACGCGACGAAAGCGCCGCCGCTCGAGGGCGCCCAGCAGCGTGGCCTGCAGGGCCGCCGGCAGCTCGCCCACCTCATCGAGGAACAGGGTGCCGCCGTTCGCCCGCTCGAAGGCGCCAGCGTGGCGCCGCTCGGCGCCGGTGAAGGCGCCGCGCTCGTGGCCGAACAGCTCGCTGGCGACGACGCCCGGGGCGAGGCTGGCGCAGTCGACGGTGACGAAGGGGCGCTTCGCGCGTGGCGAGCGCTCGTGCAGCTCGCGGGCGATGACCTCTTTCCCGGTGCCCGATTCGCCGACGAGGAGCACCCCCGACTCGGCGCGGGCGGCCCGCTCGACGCGCGCCAGCAGCGCGCGCATCACCGGGGCGCGGCCCTTGAGCGACCCGAGGGCCTCCTGCTCCAGCATGGGGACGGTGGTGTTGCGGCCCTCCCCCACCTCGAGCGAGGTGGTACCGAGCTGCAGCACGGTGCCGGGCGCGACGGTGCCCTCGCGCACCATCACCCCGTTCACCGTGACGCCGTTGGTGGAGCCGACGTCGCGCACCAGCACCCGCGGACCGCGCCGGGCCAGCTCGAGGTGGAAGCGCGAGACGGTCGGGTCGGTCAGCACCAGCGCGTTGCCGTCGGCGGTGCCCACCGAAACGGCGTCGGCTTCGTCCACGACAACCTTCCCCGCGTCGGGCCCCGCGACGACGCGCAGGGAGAGCGTGCGCATCGGCAGGCCCACCACGGCGACGGGGTGTGTCTCTTCGCTCGACATGGACGGCGGCGCCTCCTTCCTGAGGGCGAGAGCCAGACTGCCGTGCGCACTGTACGCCGGGCCCGAGGTCCGCGGGGGCGCCGCGGTCGTCGGCCGGACCCGACGACTGTCGGCTCGACCCGACGATGGCCGGGCAAGGCTCGAGAGGCACGGGATGGTGGAACGGGGTTTGCGAGGGCTTCGGCGCACCTGGTCGTTGCCCCTCCGCCTCACCCCAAAGGACTCCCAACATGCGCCGTCTGCTGCTCGCCGCCCTGGCCGCGGTGTCGTTCGCCTGCTCCCCGATGACACCAGAACCCGATGGCGGCACCGCCGGTGGACCCGCGGGGGGCTCGGCTGGGGGGCTGGCAGGTGGAGCGGCCGGTGGCTCCGCGGGCGGCGAGGCCGGTGGCTCCGCCGGTGGCGCGGCCGGTGGCTCCGCCGGCGGCGCGGCCGGTGGCTCCGCCGGCGGCGCGGCCGGTGGCTCCGCCGGTGGCGCGGCCGGGCCGGTGCTTCGCCGCAGCAGCCGGTCGACCACGGTTCAGGTCACCGGCGACGACTCGCTCGTCGCGATGGTGAACCCCGACGTCGGCACCGTCAGCTTCTTCAACGCGGCCACCAGGACGAAGAGCGGCACTGCGTCGTTCGGCGCGACGAGCCAGCCCGAGGGCGTGTCGATTCACCCCAATGACACCACCGCCTTCGTGCTGCTCCGGCGGGCGCAGCAGCTGGCGAAGGTAGCGGCCATCAACACCACGAGCCCGCAGGTGGACGCGACGCGCGCGACGACGGGCAGCGAGCCGACGGGCTTCGCGCTCACGCCGAGCGGCGCCACCGCCGTCGTCGCGAACTTCGGAGACAGCTCGGTCTCGTTCATCGACACGGCGACCATGGCGGTGCTGGGCACGACTCCGCTCGACGCGCCGCCCCGGGCGGTGGCCATCACCAACGACCTCGACGCCGACGACGCTGACGAGCGGGTCTTCGTCACCCTGTTCTTCGGTGACGCCGTCGCCGAGGCGTCGGACACCGGGCGGGTGGGCAAGGTCGTCGAGCTGAGCCTGTCGACCCGCGCCGTGGTGCGCACCATCGACCTCGCGCCGTTCAACGACACGGGCTTCTCGACGACGCAGCTGGCCGACGGCGGGTTCACGGGCCCCTTCGTCGCCTGCTCGCCGAACCAGCTCTTTGGCATCACGCTCAACAACGGCAAGGCCTACGTGCCCAGCGTCTGCGCCTCGCCACAGGGCCCGGTGAACAGGTTCACCAACCTCTTCGCCGCCGTTTCGGTCATCGACCTCACCACCAACCTGGAAGATCGCGGCCCCACGGGCAGCGCCGTCATCTCGAAGCTGGCGCAGGCGCAGGGCGGCGCGACCTCGAGCCTGCTGGGCGTGCCGGTGGCCATCACCTTCGTCGACGGCACCAACATCGGCTACCTCTTGTCGCAGGCCGCCGACGTGGTGCAGCGCATTCACTACAACCCCATCATCGCGCGCGGCCCCATCGCCCTCGGCCGCGACGCCACCTTCGAGCAGATCTCCATTCGCGGCGCTGGCGGCGTCAAGGTGCCCACCGGCGTCGTCGCCGGCCACCAGAACGGCACGCTGTACGTGAACAACTGGGTCGACCGCTCGCTCACCATCGTGACGCTGGCCAGCCAGGCGGTGGACCCGATGGGCGACGGCGTGGCGTCGGAGTTCAGGCCGACCGCCGGTACGCCCGAGGCGCGCGTACTGCAGGGCAAGAAGTTCTTCTTCACCGGCACCGGCCGCTGGTCGGACCGCGGCGTCAACTCGTGCGGCAGCTGTCACCCCGACGGCCTCACCGACAACCTCACCTGGGTCTTCGCGGCGGGCCCCCGCCAGTCGACGGCGCTCGACGGCATGTACGGCAAGACGACGCCCGGCGACCAGCGCGTGCTGAACTGGACGGGCATCTTCGACGAGATGCACGACTTCGAGCTCAACACCCGCGGCACCGCCGGCGGTAAGGGCGCCATCACCGAGGGCACGCTGCCGAACGACACGCCGTTCAACCTCACCAACGGCGTACTGCTGCCGGGCTTCTCGGCCACCACCCGCAACGACTTCCTCTCGGGGTCGACGAAGGCCGTCGTGGCGACGCGCGCCGTCCTGAAGGACTGGGACGAGGTCGACGACTACGGCAAGACGGTGCGGGCCGCGCGGGCGCCCACCTCGCTCGACGCCGCGGCGGTGACCCGCGGACGCGCCCTCTTCCAGAGCAACAACTGCCACCACTGCCACGGCGGCCAGAAGTGGACAGCGAGCCAGCTGCCCTACACCCCGTCGCCCGACAAGAACGGCTCGCTCCCCGGCGTCTCCGGCGGCCCCGACGCGGGCACCGGGCTGCGCACCCAGACGCTCGACGGGGGCACCGGCATCTCGGGGCGCAACACCGACGCCCTGCGGGTGGACATCGAGCGCGGGCTCGCCTTGAGCGACGGCGGCATCGTCAACGTGGGCCCGGAGCGCGTCACCTGCGTCATCCGCGACGTCGGCACCTTCAGCCTGGCGGACCCGCTCGAGCGCAAGGCCGACGGCTCTCCGGCGCAGGGCTTCAAGGGCTACAACCCGCCGGCGCTGCTGTCGGTGGCCACCGGCGCGCCCTACCTGCACCACGGCAAGGCCCGCACGCTCGAGCAGCTCTTCACGCCGGCCTTCGCGAACCACTACCAGGCCGGCTCGGCCAACTTCCTCGCCAACGGCGGCACCACGCCGGCGGAGCAGCAACAGGTCGCCGACCTGGTGGCGTTCCTCAAGTCCATCGATGAGTCGACGATGCCGTTCGCCGTCCCGCCGACGCAGAACCTCTGCATCGGGTACTGAGGCGAGCGCGGGCCGAAAACTGCCCGGGCGCTTGCTTCTGGGGCACAGTGCGCTACGCGATGCCGCCCGTCGGGAATGTCCGGCGGGCGGTGTTCGTTTGGAGATCTCGTGATGCGTTCGACGCTGCTGCTGCTGGTGGGTGTAGGAGCCCTCGTGGGCTGTGCGCGGAAGATCCCCGGTACCGAGATCGACGACACCTCCGACTCCCGCGCCATCCTCGACGTGATGACGGCGTACCGCGCGGCCGTCGGGCAGCGAAACCCGCAGGCCGTCATCAACCTGGCCGACCCGAGCTTCCGCGACGACGGCGGCAGCTCGAACCCCGACGACGACCTCGACTACTCGACGCTGTACACGTCGTTGGTGAACCGATTCCAGCGCATCGAAGACGTGCGCCTCGACATGAACGTGCGGCGCATGGAGTTCGACGAGGACTCGAAGGCCGCTCGGGTCACCTACACCTACACGCTGAGCTTCAAGATGCCGACGCTGTCGACGCGCACGCAGACGGACACCGACATCAAGCAGATGGTGCTGCGCCGTGGCCCCGACGGCGAGGGCCGGGCGCGCTGGCGCATCGTCTCGGGCATCTGACGGCGCCGCGCTTCGCGGCCCGCCCGGGCCGTGGTGAGGTGCGCCGCCATGCGCCCCACCCTCTTCATCGACGCCAACTGGCACAGCCCCTACGCGATGAGCGCCTTCGTGGCGCTCGTCGAGAAGCAAGTGCCCTTCGAGGTGACGCTCGTCGACCTCGAGACGATGGCGCACTTCGAGCCGTCGTACCCCTCGCGCACGCGCCGGGTGCCGTGCCTCGTCGATGACGGGTTCGTGCTCGCCGAGTCGTCGGCCATCGCCGAGTACCTCGAGGAGCGCTTCCCGCCCCAGAAGCACCCCGCCCTCTTCCCGACGGAGCTTCACGCGCGCGCCGTGGCCCGCGAGGTGATGGCGTGGGTCCGCTCCGACCTGCTGCCGCTGCGCGAGGAGCGCCCCACCACCACCGTCTTCGGGCCCCGCGCCACCGCGCCGCTGTCGGAGCGCGCCGAGGCCGCGCGGCGAAGGCTCGTCGACGGCGCCTCGCAGCTCGTGCGTGACGGGCAGACGACGCTCTTTGCGCAATGGTGCCTGGCCGACGTCGACCTGGCCCTGATGCTCCAGCGGCTCCATCGCAGCGGCGACGCTCTGCCGCCGGCGCTGGCCCGGTATGCCGAGGCGAACTGGGCGCGGCCCAGCGTGGCCCGGTGGCTCGCGCACCGCCCGCCGGCCTGACGGCGCGAGCCCAGCCCCGCGCCCCCGTGACGAGGCGCCACGGCGCGCCAGCGATCTTCCTTGACCGGGCGAAAATCGCATCGCTAGAAGACCGCGCTTTCTCTTGAGTCGTCACTCCCCTTCAGCACGAGGCACGAACGCCATGGCGGCAGACAGCGGCACGCAGAACTCCGACTGGAAGAAGCGCGAGAGCTTCGGCTCAGCGCTCGTGCAGATCGTGATCGTCGCGGCGGTGCTCGCCCTCGTGGTGTTCCTCGTCGTCAAGCGGGGCAACACCAAGAAAGAGGTCGGCGAGCTGCTGAAGGAGGCCCGCACGACGGCCTTCAAGGGCAACCCCAACGACTTGCGCGCCGCGCTGAAGGTGGCCGAAGACGCCGTCGAGAAGGACGGCAACGCCGCCGAGGCGCACGCGCTCGTGGCCAGCCTGGCGACCGACCTGTGGATGCTGCACCGCGAGAACGGGGCCGAGGCGAAGGCCCGCGAGGCCCTCACCCGCGCCAAGGCGAACGACGCCAAGAGCGAGGAGCGGTACGGCGCCGAGGCGCTGCACCTGGTGGCCACCGGCGACTTCAAGGCCGCCGAGAACTTCGTCGAAGACCTCCGCAAGAAGGGCGCCAACTCGGCCAAGCTGCTCCACGCGCAGGCGCTGGCGCTCAAGGCGCAGGGCAACCTCACGCTGTCGCGCCAGGGCTTCACCACCGCCATCGACAAGGCCTGGAAGGACGCGAACTACTCGGCCTCCTGGGGCGAGGCGATCCTCGACGAGGGCCAGCTCGGCGCGGTCGACACGTTCACCAAGGCCCTCGGCACCAACCCCGACCTCTTGCGCGCCAAGAACGGGCTGGCGCTGGCGCGGGTGATGAAGAAGGACAAGATCGGCGACGCCGAGGCGATGGTGGCGGGCGTGCTTTCCCGTGACGCCGAGCTGTCGCCGCCGCTGAAGGCTCGCGCCATCGCCATTCAGGCACACATCGCGAACGTGGCCACCGAGTCGGACAAGGCCATCGGGCTCGCGGAGAAGGCCCTGGGCCTCAACCCCGACGACCGCTGGGCGCTCTTCGCGAAGGCGAACGCGCTGGCGGCGAAGAAGGACGCGGCGGCGCCGGGTGCCTACATCGACCTGGTGGCGAAGGCGCCGTCGGCTCCGGTCTTCTACTTCGAGGGCGCCCGTCACCTGCAGGCCGCTGGCATGATCGACGCCGCCATCGCGCTGCTGGACAAGTACGAGGCGTTCTTCAAACAGGTGAAGAACCTGACGGCCGACGGCAAAGAGGTGACGTACCTCGAGCGCGACGACCGCTACTACCTCACGCGCGGTGACGTGCTGAAGGAGTCGGGCAAGCTCGACGAGGCCATGGCTGCCTACGACAAGGCCATCGAGGCCAGGAACGTCAACGTCACGAAGGCGTACTACTCGAAGGCGTCGGTCTTCCTCGCGAAGAAGGACTACGACAAGGCCCTCGAGATGCTCCAGGACATCACCCCCGAGGACGGCACCGGCCAGCTCGCCGAGGCCTACATGGCGGTGGGCGACGCGAAGTTCGCCAAGAAGGACTTCGGCCCCGGCTGCCAGTCGTACGTCTTTGGCCTGATGAAGATGAAGGCCCAGCAGGCGCCCCGCGAGAAGCTGAACGCGGTCATCGACGACGTCGCCAAGCGCCTGAAGGAGGCCCGCCAGAGCGACCTGCTGAAGACGTGGAACGACGAGGCGAAGACGTTCATTCAGTGATCGGGCGCGCTCAGCGCTTCCACTCGGCGGTGGTGAGCTTCCACTCGCCGCCACGCCGCTCGAGGGTGCCCTCGATGTCGTAGCGGCTCACGCCGTCGCCCGGCTCCTGCCAGTCGACGTCGCGAGCCCGGGCGAAGACGAAGACGCCGCTGAAGCTCGCCGTCGCCTCGGCCGCCTGAACGGTGAGCTGCGGGTTGAGCACGACGAGGCCGTTGGAGTTCCGGAACAGCTGTCCGAGCAGCAGCTGCTTCACCTCGCGCTTGCCCATGCCACCGCCGCGAAAGTCATCGGCGAGGGCCTCGTCGAAGGGGCCCAGATCGCGCTTCTCGGCCGCCTCGACACACGTGGCAATGAGGCGGCGCACCTGCGCTTCCGGAGACTCCTGCTTGCGCGGCCAGGCGAGAATGGCCACAGCGACGACGATGACGGCGCCGGCGACGACGAGGCGGCGGTCCATCAGACCTCCACCACCAGCTCGTCGGCGTCGAGCACCTCGGCCGGGCGCATCGCCTCGCCGATCTGCCTGAGGCGGCGGTCCGACAGGCCCTCGAGGTACTCGCGCAGCGGCGGGTAGGCCTTGAGCAGCGCCTCGAAGGCGTCGCGGTCGAGGGTGGCCACGGCCGTCTTGCGGGTCGCCGCGACGGTCGCGGTCGCGCGGAGCCCCTTCATGAGGGCGATCTCACCGGCGACTTCTCCCTCGCGCAGTACCGACAGCGAGATGCTGCCGCCGGACGGGTCCTCTTTCTGCACGACGAGCTCCCCTGCGAGCACGAGCACGAGCGCGGCCACCGGCTGTCCCTCGGCGATGACGACGTCGCCGGGCTGCAGCCCCCTGAACGCGAAGCGAGCGAGCAGCGCGGCGCGCTCGGCCTCGGGCACGGGGGCGAAGAGCGGCGAGCTGGCGACGATGTTCCGCGCGATGCGCGCCTGGGCGAAGGCGCCGAGGGCCTGCGGCACCGAAGGGAAGCGCCGGGCGAGCTCGTTGAGGGCCCTGCGCTCGACAACCAGCACCTCGGCGTCACCGACGGCGCGCACCGTCGACGTGGGCGGCGCGCCGGTGAGGAGCGACAGCTCGCCGAAGATCGACCCGCCGCCGAGGAAAGCGACCCGCCGCTCCTGGCCCTCGACGCGGCGGCTCACCTCGGCTTTGCCGGCGACGAGCACCCAGAGGCGGTCGCCCCCTTCACCCTCGGCGCAGAGCGTCGCGCCGTCGCCGAGTGACGACAGCTCCATCAGCTCGACGAGCTCGACGAAGGCGTCGACCTCGAGCTCGGCGAAGAGCGGGAGCGGCGGCCGGGCCCCGGGGTCGGCCTGCCCACCGGGGTCCGGTGACGCGAGCACGGCGACGGCGGTGTCCGACAGCGCGGCGCCCGTCAGCGTCAGCAGGTCGCCCGTCACCTGCCCGTCGTAGAGCGGCTCGGGCGGCAGCGGCGGGGGTACGGCCGCGCGGCCGCCGGCCATGCGCGAGGCCCGGGCATGAATGCGCACCAGCGTCTCGCGAATGCGCTTCTCCTTCGGCGCGAGCGGCAGGGCCTGGCGGCAGGCAGCGATGGCCGACAACAGGAAGTCACGCCGCAGCAGGCCCTCGGCGCAGGCGTGCAGCACCGCGACGGCGCGCTCGGTCTCGGAGAGCTTCGCGTAGCAGCGGGCCGCCAGCATGCGGGCGCGGTGGTCGCCGGGCTGCCGCCGCACCGCCTCGGCGAAGCTGGCCAGCGCCTTCTCCCAGTTTCCCTCCTCGACGAAGTCGAGGCCCAGCTCGCGGAGTCCACTCATGTCGGGTGCCTGGCTTTCGAAGTGACGCTCACGGCGCCATCGCGGCGACCTGGTTCCTGGCCTTCTCGTGCACGGGGGTGCCGGCCTCGGTGACGGCGATGACGGTCTTGAACCGGCGCAGCGCCTCGCGCGGGTCGCGGTCCTTGAGGACGTAGCCGGACTGGTAGAGGTCCTCGGCCTTGTCGGCGACGGCCTCGAAGCCCTTGCGCGCGTCGGGGTCTTGCGGGTCGACCCGGCGGGCCTCGCGGAAGTTGGCCATCGCGTTCTCGAGGTCCTCGCGAATGAGGGCCTCTTTCCCGGCGGCGAGCGCGGCCTTGAGCAGGCTCTGGGAGAGCTCGTCGCCGTAGCGGTTCTGGGTGAGGCCCATGCCCTTGTAGGCCTGCCAGGCCAGCCGCAGGGGCCGCGCCGCCTGGGTGAGCTGGCCCTGGCGGTACTTGCGCATGCCCTCGTCGTAGTTGCGGCCGAAGCCGGGGATCTGCGAGGCGAGCGAGCGCGCGCGGGCGACGATGTCCTTGTCGGCGCCATAGGCCTCGACGACGCGGGCGCACTCGCTGGCGGCGCGCTCCCACTCGCCGCCCATGAACTTGCGCTCGACGACGGCGAAGGCGAGGGCGATCTGCTCTTCGCGGCGGGCCCGGGCCGCCTCGGCGGCGGCGGCGGCGCCCCGACGGGCGTCGAGCGCCTCCTGCTTCTTGAGCGCCTCGAGCTCACGCTCGCCCTCGGCGAGGCGTTCGGGCAGGTCTCCGAGCTGGTCGCCCGGGAGCTGCGCCAGCGTCTGGCGCGCCGACTCGAACTCGCCGGCGGCGATGAACTCGCCCACCTTCTCCTTGAGGAACGCGGCGCGGGCAGAGGCGAGCTCGTCTTCGAGCCTCGTGCGCTCGGACTCGGTCTTCAGCGAGCCCTTCGGCGCGGCGGCGAGCCGCTTCTCGGCGTCTTCGAAGCGCTTGTCGGCGATGAGCTTCTTCACCTCGTCGAAGGTGCGCACGACGGCCAGCTCCTCGCGGGCCTGCGTGCCCAGCTTCGTCTTGTCGATGCCTGGCGAGAGGCGCTCCGCCGCTTCGACGAGCGTCACGGCGGCCTCGTAGTCACCCTCCTTCACCGCGGTGCGCGCCTGCTGCATCTTGACAGCGGCCTGCTCAGCGCGCGGGTCGACGGGGGGCGGAGGTGGCGGCCGGGTGACGACGCCGACGACGAGCAGGAGCAGCA